>JAYVJS010000487.1:0-2395 GCA_043769075.1 Gemmatimonadota bacterium
AGCGTCAGCCGCTGGAGCACGAAGGTGACCGAGTCGCTCGGTAGGCGTTCGACCACCAAGGTGTCCGGACGATATCCGACCGCCAGGACCACCAACGTGTCGGGAAACGCGGCAACCTCGATGACAAAGCGACCCCGCTGGTCGACCCGAACCGCCACCGCCGATCGCCGCGAGCTGATTTGGGCTTCGCCGATTGGCTTGCCATCGGGTCCCAGAACGGCGCCCCGAATCGGGCCCTGCGCGGCCAGCAGGCGGAAACCAGCAACAAACCCCAAGCCCATGAGGAGCGGGGTCCGCATCGCTATCGGCGGCGCAGCGTGATGGGACGAACCGCCTTCGACCCAAAAACGCCGACCGCACCGGTCAGGTTGGCATTCGTGGCGCGACGGAAGAGAAATGCGGTGGCGGCTGGATCGTAGGCGTGGACCCATGCCAAGGTGGTGCCGGGCCCGATCAGACTCCCGAACAGGTACCACACCCCGGTTGTATCCCCGGCCGTAAACACGAATTCACCCGGATCGGGGCCGATTGCAGCCGCCCTCGCCCCGAGACTCCGGACGTGATATTGAATCGGACCCAGGACTGCTCGATCCGGTAGGCCGTCGTCAACTTCAATCGTATCATTGGCGGGAACCACCATTTGGATCGGGCCTGGAGTCCGAGTCGTCCCGGTCACTGGAACGCCGCGGATCGAGCCGACTAGCCGATATTCAGTGCCAGGCACGACGGTGAGTTGAAGAGCATAGACCCCGGCACTATCCGAAACCGGGATCGGGCGGGCCTCGACGCCACCCGGCCCCTCAATCCAAATGGCAAGATCAGTCGCGGCAATCGGCCGGGGCCCCTCATGGACCAGCTGGGCCGAGTCGGCCGGGGTGGTCCACGACGCCACCAGCCGGTGTTGAGCGGCCCCAGCGGTCAGCACGACGACCAACGCCGGCTCCGAGCGGAGCGACCCCGGCGCGAGGCCCGAGTAGCAGCCCACTATCGAGAGGGCGGCAAAGACGGCCAACGGATCGGTGGAAAGCCTTTTGGGCACACCGACTGGATGCCGCTCCCCAGGGTTTGGTCGCGGGGCGGGCCTTGTCTATTCCGGATTGGCCGTTTTGAGTGTAGGCTCGTAACGCCCTGTCCGCGATCTTGTCTCTCAAAGGACGGTCCAATGACTCGTGGAGATCTCGAGGCCATGTTCCGCGCGGTCGACGGGTCGGAGTGGGATACGATGGCGGGGTACTTTCATCCCGATCTTGTTTACGAAAGGCCGGGGTACCCGTTGCTCGAGGGCCGCGACCAGAACCTTCGATTCTACCGGGACATCCGCTCGTACCGTGGCGAACACCGGTTCGATTGCTTCGTGATCGAGCCGGACGCTGGGGCGTGCTGGGGGCGGTTCGTCGGGACCAAGCAAGATGGGACGCCCATCGACGTCCAGTTTGCGGACTGCTACCGGTTCAAGGACGGCCTGCTCTGGCGCCGGAAGTCTCATTTCTACGTTCCTGTCATCTGAATCGGTAGCCCATTGCCTGTCGCGAATCTCACGGCCCTGGATTACGCCGTCATGGCGATCTACTTCGCCTTCGTCCTCGGGATCGGTTGGGCCCTCCGCCGCAGGATGCGGACCTCCAATGATTTCTTGGTGTCCGGGCGGTCCCTCCCGCCCTGGGTAACCGGCCTAGCGTTCCTCTCCGCCAACCTTGGAGCCCAAGAAGTGATTGGGATGGGCGCCTCCGGCGCCAAGTACGGCATCGCGACCAGCCACTTCTACTGGATCGGCGCGATTCCCGCGATGGTGTTCGTCGGGATCTTCATGATGCCGTTTTACTACGGGTCCCGAGCCCGGTCGGTCCCCGAGTACTTGAAGCTTCGGTTCGATGAAAAAACCCGGACCCTGAACGCAATTTCCTTTGCGGCCATGACGATCTTCTCATCCGGGGTGTCGATGTACGCCATGGGCAAGCTGCTCAACCTGCTCCTCGGCTGGGACTTCGACACCAGCGTCCTGGTCTCGGCCGGGATCGTGCTCGCCTATGTGCTGCTCGGCGGGCTGACCAGCGCCATTTACAACGAGGTGCTCCAGTTCTTCATGATCGTCTTCGGCTTCGCGCCGTTGGTCTGGGTCGGGCTTCGGGCCGTGGGAGGATGGGACGGCTTGACCGCCAAACTGAGCGCCGCCGCCGTCGCCCGAGGGCTTCCGGCCGGCGCCTACACCCACGCGTGGCAAGGTCTCGGCAGTGCCGCGACCAATCCGATCGGGGTCGAGTGGTTTGGACTGGTGATGGGGCTCGGATTCGTGCTGAGCTTCGGCTACTGGTGCACCGACTTCCTGGTGGTGCAACGCGCGATGGCGGCTGACAGTATGATCGCGGCCCGTCGCACACCGCTGATCGCTGCCGTG
>JAYVJS010000488.1:0-2364 GCA_043769075.1 Gemmatimonadota bacterium
GACTGAGCAGCAATATCACGTGCGGCTGCGCCGTCTCGATCAGCGCGAAGCGTTCGGGACGGGGACGGTCGCCGGCCTGCGCGTCGCGCAAGAGCACGACGGTGTGACACCGCCACGTTCGGTGTTCGTATTACCGGGGCTCGCTTTCGATCCGGACGGACGAGAGCTCGTGCTCGAGCAGGCCATCTGCGTCTTGGTCGCCGATCAAGCGGTGACGCCTGGAACGTTTCCGAATCTGTCGCTCGCGACGGACAAGGCATCGCTGGCCCACGCGATTGAAATCACGTTTGGGGATTTCAGCGCCGCCGACCTCAACGCGCTCGGCTTGAAGCTCGCCGGCTGCGGTCTGCTCAGCGAGCAAGAGCTCGAAGATTTCGAGCCGGACGACGCGGTGAATGGCGCCATCACGGCTATCCGCGGCTTCCTCGTGCACGTCGATCCTTCGACCGTGCCAGAAGTCCTCTCTACTTCATTGCTCGACTGGCTTTTCGACCAGCTCGTCGGCGTCACCTACGTTGGGCTCCAGTACGCGGAGTTCGGCTCCGAGCCGCAGCCAGCGCTGCTCGACGCTTCTTGCTGTTCTCCCGGGCAGTGCTTCGCGTCGCGCAACCAGCAAGCAGTCATCCTGGTCACTAGCGCCGCACCTTTCCCGGCGATCCCCGATCCGTTCAAGACCTTCTCGGATTGCCTGCCGCCAGACACCCCGCAAGAGGACGTCAACTCAGTCACCTGCGAGTGTATCCTCGAGGGTTGGCGCGGCATGCCTCCCGTCGACGGCGAGTGCCAAGCGGATTTTCCAACCGTACCGCTCGCCTCCGTGTGCTGGAGCCGCTTCAACTTCGGCGCTGCGACCCAGGTGCTGCGCGTCGACAACTGCAGCACGCGGCCCCTCGCGCCCGGCGGTCCGGGAATTCGCGTGCTCACTGAATTCGGAACCGGTGGCACTGGCGGGGCCGGCCCGACCGGACCAACGGGGCCGTCAGGAGGTCCCATCGGGCCCACGGGGGCCAGCGGCGCGCTGGGCAGAACCGGTCCGACCGGGCCAGCGGGCGCTACCGGTGCCACCGGCGCGGGAAGCACCGGACCCAGTGGAAGCACCGGACCCAGTGGAAGCACTGGGCCGCTCGGTCCCACCGGGCCAGTCGGTCCGACGGGCCCCAACGGAACCATCGGCTCAACCGGCGACACCGGGGTGGATGGACCTACCGGGCCGAGTGGCCCCACCGGACCGATTGGCAGCACCGGACCCGGTGGGCAAACGGGCTCACCCGGTCCCACCGGGCCGAGTGGCGTGACCGGACCTACCGGACCACTCGGCCTCACTGGCCTCACCGGCCCGACTGGACCGCTCGGGCCTACAGGTCCGTTAGGCACCACCGGCCCCGTGGGACCGACCGGCGCCGGCGCGACAGGAGCGCTTGGCTTCACTGGCCCCACTGGCCCCACCGGAGCGATCGGATCGATTGGCGCAATTGGGCCCACCGGAGCCACTGGACCCAGGGGTGCGACTGGGCCCGGTGGACCGACGGGCCCAAATGGTCCTACCGGGCCCGCGGGGGCCGCCTTCGCCGACTACGTTGACGTCGGCCCCGCCAGCGGCTCGCGACCTTTCAGCGGCGCCGCCGTCATTAGCACCTATGTCTCGTCCGGTTCGGGCTTCGCCGGTCAGAACATCGTAACCCTCGACACGGGAACTCGCGTCGGCAAGTACCGCGTTGGCTACTCGATCAGATACGGCATCACCAGCGGGACGAACGAGTTCTTCTACCGAGTTGCGAACACCGTGACCAGCGCCGCAGGGGTAGCACTCGCCGAAATGCAAGAGCACCAGCACTCTCAAAACGTGCAGCCGGCAGATAATTTCCATTCGTCGGGGTTCTTCACCATCCAGCTGAACGGCACGGCGAAACACCTGACCCTTCAGTGCCGCGAAGCGACGGGAGGCGTCGCGCAAATCACCTACGACGACGCACGCATCGAGCTGTGGAAGGTCGGATGAACGAAGACCCCTCGGCCTCGCTCGAAGCGCGAGCGAGCATGTCGGGGGTGTTCGAGCGCTCTCTAGCGCCGCCGATCACGGCGGAAACCGCGGCTGGCACCGCGACGGACGGTGTCGCGGTTCGGAACGAGTTCTCGACTCCGCTCGAGCTGTGGCGTGGAGCAGCGACCCGGCTTGGCCTCAACGCGGCAGCAAGCGCCGCGGGAGCGGCGTTGCTCCGCGCCGAGCTGGGTGAGCCGGGGGCTTCGACCGAGCCGGCGCGACCGCCGCGTCGCTCCGAGTTGATCGCCGAAATCACCTCGCTTTTCGGCAGGCAAGCCGGACTCGCCAGCGTCGTCGCGCTCGAGGCCGCGGGAGTAGCCAGC
>JAYVJS010000489.1:0-3442 GCA_043769075.1 Gemmatimonadota bacterium
GCCAAGGCGGCCCGGGCGGCGAAGAAGAAACAGCACGTGATCGAGGTCAAGGAACTCAAATTCCGGCCCGGCATCGACGATCACGACTTCGACTTCAAAGTCCGCCATATGCGCGAGTTCTTGAAAGAAGGCAATAAGGTCAAGGTCACCATGATGTTCCGGGGCCGCCAAATGGCCCGGCTCGACCTCGGCAAGGCGGTCCTGGACCGGGTGGCCGAGCAACTAATGGACGTGGGGAAAATTGAGTTCGACGCCCGGGTTGAGGGTCGGACGATGACGATGGTCTTTGGACCGAAGTAACTAGGGAGATTCGACGATGCCGAAGCAGAAGACCAAACGGGCCGCCATGAAGCGGTTCAGTTTCACGGGAAGTGGCAAGATCAAGCGGAGTAAGGCCAACCGCCGCCACATTCTCACCAAGAAGACTCGGAAGCGAAAGAATGCGCTCGGGAAGCCGGCGCTCGTCAGTTCCGCCGACTTCAAGCGGGTCCAACGCTTGTTGCTGGCCTAACGCCGGAGAACTCTCATGCCTCGCGTAAAAAGTAACGTAGCACACCATGCCCGTAAGAAAAAAGTCATGGAGGCCGCCAAGGGTGCCTACGGCGGCCGGAGCAAGCTCTACAAGGCCGCCAAGGAAACCGTCGAACGGGCGATGCGGTACGCCTATCGCGACCGGCGGAAAAAGAAGGGCGACTTCCGGACCCTCTGGATCACCCGGATCAACGCCGCCGCTCGGATTCATGATTTGTCGTACAACCGGTTCATCTCGGGCCTCAAAAAAGCCGGGGTCGAAATCGACCGGAAGATGCTGGCCGACATGGCCGTCTCGGATATGGACTCGTTTGCCAAATTGGCTGAGTTGGCCAAAGGGGCCTGATTCGACCCGCGCGCGCGACCTGATCTTTTGATCTGACCTCCCCCGCGGGCGCCCCAATCGGTGCCGGCGGGGGAGGGGCGTTTTGAGGAGCGACATGGAACCGACTGGGTATCACGAACTCGATCAGTTGCTGCCTCGGCTCGCCGCCATCGACCGGCTCACCGGCGATGCGGTCGAGGCCGAGCGGATCGCGATCTTGGGCCGGAAACAGGGTGCCGTCACGGCGTTGCTGAAGACACTGCCCGATCTGCCGGCCGAGGAGCGGAAGGCCTTCGGCGCGGCCGTGAACCGGGTCAAGCAGGCGTTCGAGGCCGCGCTTGATGCCCGGATGGCCGCGGTTGGAGTTGGTGGAGGTGGTGCCGTGCCGGCCGGCCTCGATCTGACGATGCCGGGCCGCCAGCGATGGGTCGGCTCCGAACACCCGGTCACCAAAGTGGTGGCCGAGATCTGCGACATTTTTCGATCGCTCGGATTCGCGGTGGCCGTTGGCCCCGAAATCGAAGACGAGTGGATGAACTTCTTTGCCTTGAACTTTCCCAAGAATCATCCGGCGCTCGATGCCCACGATACCCTGTATCTCTCCGATGACTCTGAGTCTCGGGAGGGCGGGAAGCTGCTGCTCCGGACCCATACGTCGCCGGTTCAGATCCGAACCATGCAGGCCGGCCCGCCACCCTACCGGGTTGTGATTCCAGGCATGGTGTACCGGAACGACCCGTTCGATCCATCTCACGCGCCGGCCTTTGCCCAAATCGAAGGCTTGGCGGTGGACGAGGGCGTCGGCCTGGTCGACCTCAAGGCGACCCTGACCCAATTCGTCCACCGGTTCTTCTCGCCGTCGACCAAGGTTCGGTTCCGGCCGTCGTACTTTCCGTTCACCGAGCCCTCCGGCGAGCTCGACGTCGAGTGCCAGCTCTGTCACGGGAGCGGATGCCCAGCCTGCAAGCAGACCGGCTGGATGGAAATCCTGGGCTGCGGAATGGTCCACCCGAATGTCTTGACCAACGCCGGCGTCGACCCGGAACGTTACTCCGGGTGGGCCTTTGGAATGGGGCCGGGCCGGGTGGCCATGAACCGGTACGGGCTGCCCGACATCCGGTATCTCTACAGCGGGGACATGCGACTGCTCCGCCAGTTCGGAGGAGCGGACCGATGAACGTTTCACGCCGATGGCTCGAGGCGTTCTTGGGCCGCCCCCTCGAGGTCAAAGATCTGGTCCCTCGGCTCGCGATGTTGGGGCTGCCGGCCGATGCAGTCGAACCGGTCAACGCCCATCTGGCTCCGGTGGTCGTGGGGCAGGTGGTCGAACTGAGCCGCCATCCGAACGCCGACCGGCTCAGCGTCTGTCAGGTCGACATCGGCGGGGGACAGCGGCGTCAGGTGGTGACCGGGGCGCCTAACGTGGCGCTATCGGCCAAGTACCCGTTTGCGGCCGTTGGGGTCACGCTGCCGAACGGGATTGCGCTCGAGAAGCGAAAACTCCGCGGCGAGCTGTCCGAAGGGATGCTCTGTTCGGCCGATGAGCTCGCGTTAGGCGCCGACCACGACGGCCTCTTGACCCTCGACACCGACTCGCCGGCCGGGACCCCGATTCTCGAGGTGCTCGGTCTTGGCGATGACCGTCTGGTGCTCGACGTCTCCCCGATGCGGGGCGACCTGCTTGGCCACAAGGGGATCGCCCGAGAGTTGGCGGCGTCGTTCAAGACGCCGTTTCGGCTCCCGGCGGTGCCGGGCGTCAATCCGGCGGAGGGCCATACCGTTCGGCGGGTTGAGGGTGCCTCGGGGACCTTGAAGACCGGGCTCTCAATTGCGGTCGAAACCGGTTCTTCGTGCCGGCGGTTTACCGCCGCGGTCATCGAGGGGGTGACGGTCGGCCCCTCGCCTGAGTGGCTCGTTCGCCGGCTCGAGGCGGTCGGCCAGCGTTCGATCAACAACCTGGTCGATGTCACCAACTACGTCCTGTTCGAGCTGGGTCAGCCGCTCCACGCCTACGACGCCACCCGGCTTCGGGGCGGGCGGTTGGCGGCTCGTTTGGCTCGCCCCGCTGAGCGTCTCGTCACACTCGACAGCACCGCCCGGGCTCTCTCGGGCGACATGACGGTGGTGGCCGACGGCGACGGGGCCGTCGGGGTGGCCGGCATCATGGGCGGCCGCGACAGCGAGGTCACCGCGGCGACGACCACGGTCGTCCTCGAAGCGGCGTGGTGGGAGCCGGCCGCGACGCGGCTGACTCGAAGGGCGTTAGGCATCGTCAGCGAGGCCAGTCAGCGGTTTGAGCGAGGCGTCGATCTCTGGGGGTTGCCGGACGGGCTCCGGCGGGCGCTCGACCTGGTGGTGGCCGTGGCGGGCGGCCGGGTGGTTGACGCGATCGATGTCTGGCCCGAGCCGAGCAATCCGCCCCGGGTGTTCCTCCGCCAGAAGCGGGTGGCTCAGATTATCGGCCTCGACTTACCGCTGGCCACGATCGAGCAGGCCATGGTCGCGATCGGGGCGACCGTGTTGGCCAAGCCGGACGACGGCCGGCTGGCGGTCGATGTGCCCGGGTGGCGGCCGGACCTCACGACG
>JAYVJS010000490.1:0-3338 GCA_043769075.1 Gemmatimonadota bacterium
CCGAGCCGCGCTCGAAAACGGGCGCCTGACCTGCCGCAGCTTGGTGGCCCAATACCTCGCCCGCATTGAAGCCTTCGACAAACAAGGCCCCGCGATCAACGCCATCGTGACGCTGAATCCGAACGCGCTCGCCGAAGCCGACTCCCTCGACCGCGTCTTCAAGGGACGGGGTCCACTCGGCCCACTCCACTGCGTTCCGATGATCATCAAAGACAACTTCAACACCGCTGGGATTCAGACGACCGCCGGGTCGCTCTCGCTCAAGGGCTTCGTTCCCGAGCAGGACGCGTTCCAGGTCCGACGAGTTCGCGAGGCCGGCGCCATTGTCCTAGCGAAAAGCAACATGGATGAGTTCGCGTGGAGCCCCTACGAAACCGTGAGCTCGATTTTGCCGGGTTACACCAAGAACCCGTACGCGCTCGACCGGGTCACCGCCGGCTCGAGTGGTGGCACCGCGGCCGCAGTGGCCGCGAGCCTGGGCTTAGTTGGACTTGGGACCGATACCGGCAATTCGATTCGGGGCCCGTCGTCTCATCAGGCGCTGGTCGGGATCCGGTCAACGATCGGCCTTACCAGCCGCGCCGGCATCGTGCCGCTGGGCCTGATCTATGACATCGCGGGGCCGATGGCCCGGACCGTGGCCGATGCGGTCGCGGTCTTTCAAGTCATCGTCGGCGAAGACCCGGCCGATCCGGTGACCCACGCAGTGTCGAGCCACCCCGCTCCAAACTATGCCAAATCGTTGGTGCCGGGCGGCCTCAAGGGGGCCCGGATCGGGGTGCTCCATCAGGCCTATGACACCCCAACGACCGATCCCGAAATCCGCTCCGTGTTTGCTCGGGCCCTTGCCGACCTTACGGCAGCGGGCGCCACGATCGTTGATCCGGTCGCGGTCGACGGCTTCGACACGCTCCCATCCGACGACGACGGCTGCCTTGGCTTCAAAGTCGACCTCAACCGGTATCTCGCGGCCCAAGGTAGCCGGGTACCGATGAAGACCTTGAAAGAGATCGTGGCGTCCGGAAAGTTCCACCCGTCGATCGAGGGCCGGATGCGAGCGGCCGAGACCGACGACCGAGAACCGGCGACCGACCCGGGCTGCCGTCACGGCCTCGAGGCCCGAACCCAACTCCGCGCCGCGGTCACGGCGCTGATGGACCGGGAGCGGCTCGACGCCCTCGTCTATCCGACCTGGAGCAACCCACCCCGGCTGATCGGCGACCTCAACACGCCCCACGGGGATAACAATCAAGTGTTTTCGCCGGTTACCGGCTTTCCGGCACTGACCGTGCCGATGGGCTACACCCGCGGCGGACGGCTGCCGGCGGGCCTCCAATTCTTCGGCCGCGGCTGGGATGAGGCGAAGTTGATCTCACTCGCCTTCGACTACGAGCGGGCAACCCACCACCGGAAGCCCCCGGCCAGCGTTGCCTCGAACCGGCGACTCTCCGCCCGCTAGCGGTCGTGAGTTTCACTCTATTCGCAAGCCGCGGTGGGCGGCTCACGCTGCCGACGCCCGGCATGGCGCTGGTTCGCCGCGAAGATGGCGGCAATCTGGTGGTGTGGCCCGCTCGACCGGTTTGGGAGCGAAGCGAATTGACCCCAGCCGAACTCGTGGCATGGTCCTTTCTCGTCGCGGCGGTGGGTCACGCGATGTTAACGACGCTGCCGCAGCTCAGTGGCGGGTGCCTCAACTACTGGGAGGCCGGCAACTGGGCCTTGAACGAGGCTGCCGATCCGCCGGGTCCCAAGAATCCCCGGGAGCACAGGAACGTTCACCTTCACTTGCTGGGCCGGAGTCCGGCCGCGACCGCCGAGACCCACCGGTTCGGCGAGTCGCCGACCTTCCCTCGCTATGCCGAGCGAGCCACCTGGGCGGCTTCGTTCGAGCGCCTCACCGCCGAGGAGTGCCGGGCAATCGTGGATGCGACCGAGCGCCGCCTCCTGACGTACTATCAGGTACCGGCCGCCGATGTGCGGTCCTGGCGGATCTGCGACGGCTGCGGATACCCGCTCGCCACACCCTAACGGTTCCGTCGCGCCGTGTCTCGGAAACCGACAACGACGCGGTCAATCAGAACACCCGCCCCGCTGATTCCTGAGCATCGAACTCCGCGAATCGAATCAAGCGGCCCGAGTCCTCGTCCCACAACGCCAGCCCCATGGTCTTCATCGCGGACCGAAACGTGAGGACCGTGACGCCGTGAAAGAGCGGGTTCTCGTCGTGGCACCGCTTGAGGTTGTAGTTCGGAATCCGAGGACCTAAGTGGTGGACGTGGTGCAGCCCAATGTTCGCGCTGAACCACTGGAGCACGGGAGGCAGCTTGAAATAGGAACTCCCGTGGATCGCCGCCGAGGCATAGTCCCAGTCTTGATGAGCGTTCCAGTAGGTATCCTCGAATTGGTGCTGGGCGTAGAACAGTCCAATCCCGGCTGCCCCAGCGATGAACATCGCCGGGAAGTAAATCGCGAAGAAGGCGCCAAAACCGATCCACAGAGAGAAGATCGCCGCGACCACGACAATCGCGAGGTTGGTGGACCAGACGCTGAATCGCCCGTGTTCATTGAGCCCAATGTCCTTGATCACCCGCCGCTGGCTCAGCATCAAGTAGATCGGGCCCAGGCCGAGCATGACCAGGGGGCTCCGACGGAGGCGATAGAGCCGGCGCTCCGCGGCGCTGTAGCCGGCGTACTCTCGAACCGTCACCGTCTTGACGTCGCCATGCCCTCGGCGATCGAGATCGCCGGACGAGGCGTGGTGGATGGCGTGGTCTTTCCGCCATTGGGCGAACGGCGTCATGGTCAACACGCCCGCCACCCACCCCACGATTTCGTTGGCCCGCCGCGATTTGAAGAACGAACCGTGCCCGCAGTCGTGCATGATGACGAAGGTTCGGACCAAGAGTCCGCCGGCCGGGATCGCCAACCCAAGCGTTACGAGGTATGGGCCCGAGAGCGACCGGTACATCAGCCAGAAGAGGCCCAGAAGGGGCAGCAGGGTGGTCAGGATCTGGAAGCTGGCACGAAGGCACTCGGGCTGCTGATAGCGGGCCACGACCGTACCCCACCCGGTCAGCTTGGAATCGGACTGGGTTGGCTGCATCGTCGGAGCTGACCTCCCCGGAGGACGAAAAAAGGGCCCGGGGTACTACCCCCTGGCCCCAACATCGATTGATGTATCCAATCTACCCCAAGACCCGGGCGAAACCAACAGGCGTTGGGTTGGGCCCCCGATTACCTTCTAGCAGGCTGATGAAATAGTCATGGGGGCATTATGATTCTGGACGTTAGGCGGGTTGAGGACGTCGAACGGTCCCGAAGCGAGGTGGCGCCCATGC
>JAYVJS010000491.1:0-4790 GCA_043769075.1 Gemmatimonadota bacterium
GCGAAGCTCTCGGAACGACAATTCGCCGGCGGCGAGCTTTCGAAGCGCGAGCGTCGTCAGTTTCTTGTAGTGGTGGGTCGACTCCAGCTGCACTTGGCGTTCCCGGGGCAATTCATTGACCATCCGAGCGAAACGAGCGGCCACCAAAATGCTCCGATACTTCGTACCGGCGTGCCGGGCCGCTTCGGTTGGGGTTACGATTTCCATCTTATCCTCCGTTGGGTAACGCGCCGGCCAATCCATCTCGGATGGCCGTAATGACACTCTTCAAATTCGGTAGCCGACCCGGACGGCGAGACTCCACGTCGAGGATGGCGGCAACCTGCCCAACCGCTTCCACCAAATCGTCGTTCACCACGATGTAGTCGTAGCGATCGGCCATCGCCAGCTCCCGGCTCGCAATACCTAGTCGCCTGGCCAACCCGTCTTCGTCCTCAGTCCGCCGAGCCCGGAGCCGGCCCACTAACACCCCGGCCGACGGGGGTAGGACAAAGACGTGCACTGAGTTGTGGTAGCGGGCCCGGAGCTGCTCCGCTCCTTTTACCTCGATATCGAGGACCACGTGCCGCCCGCTGCCGAGGCCGGCTTCCACTTCGGCGAGCAGCGTCCCATAGTAGTGACCTCCGTACTCAGCCCACTCCAGGAATTCGCCTCGGTCGATCCGGTTCTGGAACTCGTCCCGAGCCAGGAAATGGTAGTGCTGGCCATCAACCTCCCCTGGTCGCACCGCTCGAGTCGTTGCGGACACGGAATACACGACATCGTCACGACCCGCCAGTAAGTGGCGGGCAATGGTTGATTTTCCGCCGCCCGAGGGCGACGAGAGCACCAGCAGAAACGGCGTCACGCCAAGTTCTCGAGCTGCTCCCGGAATCGCTCCAACTCCCCTTTCATCTCAATCGCCAAATGCTGCATGGTCGCGTCGTTCGCTTTCGAGCCGATCGTATTGACCTCGCGGCCGATTTCCTGGGCCAGGAAACCAAGTTGTTTGCCGACCGGCCGCTCGGCCGCCAACGCCGTGTCACTCGCATTGAGGTGAGCGGAGAGACGCACCAACTCCTCAGTGATATCAAGCCGATCGGCCAAAAAGGCGAGCTCCTGAGCTAGCCGGCCCTCGTCGACCGTCCGACCCTCCAGTAACATCCCAACCTGGGTCCGGAGACGGTCCCGCTCCCGAATCAGACGAGCCGGAGCCGACTTCTCGACTTGGGCCGCGTGCTGACGAATCAAGGCCAGGCGGTGGCTCAAGTCACGGCCCAGTACTTCGCCCTCTCGACGGCGGGTCTCTCGGCAGTCCTCGATGGCTCTCGCCAGAACCATCTCGACCGCCAGCCACTCGACGGCCCCACCGTCTTCGTCCAGCGTGAAGACATCCGGCTGGCGCGCCAAGAGTTCGAGGGGGACAGTCGCTTCCACCCCAGCGACCGAGGCCAGTTCGCGAAGCCGCACCATCGCGGCGGCGGTTCCAACCGGGTCGATCCGAGGCCCCCGGGCCCGCGTCGTGGTGCCGATCCACCGGATCGAAACGGAAAAATGACCTCGCTCGAAATCGCGTCGAAGGCGCTCACGAATCTCGGATTCAAGTGGCGCCAACTCGCTCGGCGCTTTAAGCGCGAGGCTCAGGTACCGATGGTTGACGGATTTGAGCTCGATTCGGAGGGTACCCGAACCGACCGGCCCTTCGGCGGCCCCAAATCCTGTCATGCTGTGCGCCACTGGCCGCCCCTTCACCTGGAGCCAGGCAAGATACCGGAAAAACCAATCCTCGGGTAGCCTCAGACCGGAACTGGGTTCGCTAGCGTAGCCCGGACCAGATCCAGTAACTCGTTGCTGTCAAACGGTTTCTGGAGGAATGGAACACCGGGCTCGGAAGGATTCCCCCGCCCCAGCGTGCCGCCAGCGTAACCGGACATGTAGATCAGCTTGAGTCCCGGTCGCCGGGTCCTCAACTCGGCCCCCAACTCCCGCCCGTTCATTCCCGGCATCACGAGGTCGGTTAGGAGCAAGTCAATCGGCCCCCCCCAGTCGGCGGCGATTCTGAGTGCCGCCTCACCGTTCGCGGCCTCGAGGACTTGATAACCATCGAGCCCGAGAAGCTTGCCAACGAATCGCCGGACCGCGTCCTCATCTTCCGCCAGGAGGATTGTCGCGGGGCCGGCCCCCTGGCTGATGACTGCCTCTGGAGCATCACCCTCCAAGGGCTCGGCACTTCGGGGCAGCATCACCTCAACAGAGGTGCCCCGCCCGACCGTGCTGGATACCTCAATCCACCCGCCGGACTGCTGGACAATCCCGTACACGACGGCCAAACCGAGGCCGGTGCCATTCTCCTTGGTTGTGTAGAACGGTTCGAAGATCCGGCCCAATTCGGGCGTCGGGATCCCGACCCCATTGTCCCGAACTCGAAGCCTGATCCACGGACATTGGCTAGACTGATCCAGGCCGGGCCCGGGCCGAACCCCGGCCTCCAGGACGGCCGTCTCGATCGAGAGCGACCCACCACCCGGCATCGCTTCTCGGGCGTTCACGGCCAGATTCAACAACACCTGCTCGATTTGTCCCCGATCGGCCAGGATCGGGGTGGCGGCTTGGTCCAGCACCAGCGCCACCTCGACATCCTCGCCAAGGACCCGCCCCAAGAGACGGGCCAGATCGGTCACGACCGTGTTCAAATCGATCACCCGGGGCCGCAGTACCTGACGACGACTGAAGGCCAACAGTTGTCGGGTCAGATCTGCTGCTCGACGGGCCGCACTCACGACTTCTTCCAAATCGCGGCGGCGGGCGTCTTCGGGCGCCAAGCCACCCAGGACGGAGGTGCTGAACCCCAGAATCGCGGTAAGCAGGTTGTTGAAATCGTGGGCGATGCCGCCGGCCAAGCGCCCGACCGCCTCCATCTTCTGCGATTGGCGGAGCTCCTGTTCAAGAAGCCGTCGCTCGGTGGTATCACTGACGACCGCCAGTACCCCCGGCCGATCCGATCCAAGCACCTTGACCGGAAACTTGACCGTCTCGGCCCAGCGAACGTTGCCCTGGGCGTCGAGCGACTCGGTTTCCGGAATCCGCAATGGCAGGCCGGATTCGATCACTTGCCGATCCTCGGCGAGAAAACGATCGACCTGCCCCGTGCCGCCACCCAGCTCGCAGTCCAGCTTGCCAATCGCCTCTTCGACGGTGCACCCGAACGCTTGGGCCGCCGGCTGATTCACCATGACGAAACGACCATCTTCGTCTTTAGCAAAGACCAGCTGCGGCATCAAATCGATGACCTGTCGGAGCCACCGTTCGCTGTCCTGCAGTTGGCGCGCCGCCCGGCGCCGTTCGGTCGCATCCCGAAAGCTCCAGACCCGCCCGACGACGATCTGGTCGACGAATTCGGGGCGGGAATACCGCTCGAAGACACGGCCGTCCTTGAAGTCGAGAACATCAAAGGTCACCGACGACGGCTCGGCGTAGATCTCTTCCACCCTCGCAAGGAACCCGACCGGATCGGCCAGCTGGTCGACGACGAACCCAATCAGCGCGCGATCGTCCCGGGCCTCGGCGAGTGGTTCGGGAATTCCCCACGCCTGCAGAAAATTTCGGTTGAATCCGACGACGCGGCCATGAAGGTCAACGACGAGCAAGGCATCGGCCGTTGACTCGAGGGCCGCCTCGTAGACTGAGGTGAGTTCTCTCAGTCCCTCGCCGGCGGCGGTCGGCGTACCGGAGAGATTCCAATAGCGTTGCGGCACTGGCCAGGGCCTTCGGTCGCTAGTTCGAAAACTCCCAGCGCACGCCGAATGAACTGGCCAGACGTAGCACGGGGAGGTTGGGAAGGTAGCCGGCGCGAGCGGCCTGAAAGTTGGCTCGATCATAGTAGGCAATGAAATCGCCGATTTTGAGCTGAATCTGGGCCCGAAAGAACGTGGCCCCACGCTCGGTGATCGGTGCACCCTTCGCATCCCGGCCGATGACACCGGTGCCCCAGGTCTCCATTGAACCCTGGAGTTTGAGCCCAAAGATCCCGCTCCGAAAGGTCGGCAAGAACCGGCTTTGAATGGTGGCGCTGACGATCGAGTGGGTGGGCGGGAGGCCTTCCGGCCTCGTCCCGATCGGGTTGCTGTACCAGCCATCAACGACAAACCATTGCTTCGGCGCCAGTCGGCCTGAGACGGTGAGCCAACGGGTTGGGCCGGAGGGCCCGATCGTGTCGATGGTCCGATACAACGAGAAGCGCTCCGGGGCGAAGGCGGCGGTTCGCCAGTAGCCAACCTCGAAACCGAGTCGCGCCCGGTCGAGGCTCACCAATCCGCCCACATCAGTGAGCGGGAGCGCAGCGGCCGTTGTCAGCATGGGATAAACCACCCGAGACCCGGTCCGCCCCGAGGCTGCGATCCGAAAGCCGGCCGGAAGATTGAGCCCAACCCGTCCGGTCACGAACCGGGAGGTGCGAGCGCCATCATGGCGCTGATAGACACCCTCGACGTCGGCGCCGATTACTCTGAGCGGCGAGGTGGCCGCGGAGACCCTGACCTCCAACGGCGTCCAACGGGATCGATGCCAGGCGCGGGCTTCAAGACTACTGGTCGCGGTTCGGTATCCCGCCTGGCCCCCGAACTGCCACACCCGTTGGTCGAGATACCTGATGTGGCGGTCAGGACCACCGAGCGTTAGGGCGGTCGAGTCCTCCCTCCAGCTGCTACGTCCGGCGAAAGCGGCCCCCCGAAACCCCAGGCCATCCGATCGGCGCTCGTAGACGGCGCTCGCCTGGAACTCCGACCGATGGCCGTCGAGCCCTTGCGACAGCG
>JAYVJS010000492.1:0-3844 GCA_043769075.1 Gemmatimonadota bacterium
CGGCGGCCATCGACCTGATTCGGCGACGCCGCGCCCGCCGGGACGACCAAACCGATTCGTTCGAGTCAGCGCCCGAGGTCGCTGGGGTGGAGCCAGCCGATCGGCTGCTGCTGAGCCGAGAGCTTGGGAGCGAGATCGAAGCTGCGCTCGGCGAGCTGGTCGAGTCGAGACGGCCGGTCGTCCGGATGCATCTTCAGGGCTACGATCGGACCGAGATCGGCCAGACAATGGGATGGAGCGAAGCCAAGGTGCGGAATCTGCTGTATCGGGGGCTCGAGGATTTGCGCGATGGCCTTCGTCGGCGAGGGATTGGACCTGGAGTGACCGTCGAATGAGCAATCAACAATCGGGCGATCATCCAGCCCCCGAGGATCTCGAGGCGCTGGTTCGTCGGCAGGGGCCGGAGGCGACGCGCCTCCAACGGCTCGACCACGTGATGGGGTGTGAGCCGTGTCGCCAGGATTTCGAGCTGCTCAGGGCGATCGTGGCTGCCGAATCGGAGTCGGCGATTCGGCGGCTGCCGGCGTGGCTTCCGCTGGCGGCCGCGTTGGTCATGGCCGTTGGGGTCGGCGGGGTGTGGTTGAGTCAGCGATCGAACGGACCGTCCGATGTGATGCGCGACGGGGGAACGGCGGAGCTATTGCTTCTGGCACCAGTCGACTCCAGCCGGTCGGCTGAAGGCAGTTTAGGATTTGTTTGGAGTTCGGTGCCCCACGCCACCGGCTATCACTTCGAACTCCTGACCGACGAAGGGCAGCTCGTCCACGAGACCACGACCCCCGATACGACGGTGGTCCTCGTGCCGGCCCTGGCCGCGGGTCGTTATCGCTGGTGGGTGACCGCCCGTCGCCCGGAAGGGGATCTTTCGAGCGCGAGCCGGTTGCTGGTGCTCCGCTAGCCCGCTAGGGGTGTTGGAACGGAATGGTTACCTGTCCATCGCCGACGACGACAAAGCCGGCCCAATCGCGAGGGGGCGCCCCTGCCCTGGCCAACGAACGCTTGGCCTCCCTGAGCGCCCCCGCCACCGTCTGACCTCGGGACATTTCCCGGTACAGCAAATCAATCAATACGGCGGCGCGCCGGTCTTCCACCGACCAGAGGGTCGCCACGATGCTTTTGGCGCCGGCGGCTAGGAGTGGGCTGGTCAAGCCCTGGACCCCTTCACCGCTCACCACGCTTCCTCGGGCGGTCCGGCAGGCCGATAGCACGACCAAGTCCGCCGTGAGGGGCCGGCTGCCAAGATCGGCGGCAAGGAGGATCCCGTCGTGCTGCGCCCCGGCCGCCAGCGCTAGGTAGGTTTTGGAGGGTTGGTCGGCATCGATCAACGCGTGGGTCGCGAAGTGGAGCACTCGAAAATCCGTGATATCGATTCGCTTGAATTCTGCTTCGCTTGCCTCCGCTCGGATCCGGACGGTCGGCCGGTTGGCGAATTGGGCCGCGTGGCGGACCTCGTCGGCGGTGCCCGGGAGCCGTTTGAGAGGCGGGACCGCCGGGAACGACGGATCCCCGAACGCCAAGAGGCTGACATCACGCGGTGTTCCGGGGGGCGGCGGGCGTCGGACGGCTACGGTGGCCGACGGGGCGATGACCACCGCAAACCGATCGAGGATCCGGGGTCCGGTTGGACGGAGGACGTCGAACGGGACGCCGTGAAGGGGGCCATCCGGCACCACGATCAGGGTGGTGATTTCCGGGCCGAGGTTCGCGAGGGCGGGTGCCAGAACCTGGCGCCCTAGGGCGGCCGCCAGGGAATCGCCCGGCGCCCCGCTCTCCAGCAGCCGAACCAGGCGGCCGGCTAATGCCTCGACGGTGTCCCCTGGAGGAAGGACCGCCGCATCGATCCGGGTTCGGGTCACCGAAAAAACAGAGGTGGGGGCGCCCCGACCACCCGTTAGGTAGAGCAGCATCGCCGTGTTCGGCTCGAGTCCCGCTTGGATTTCGGACAACTTGGCGGGTGGAGCCGTGCTCCGGCGCTTGCGAGTTTCGACCAGGGCTGTGGAGTCGTCCTCGGGGCCGGCGGCTCGCACCAGGCGGTCGAGCAGGAGCCGGGCTCGGCGTTGTTCGGTGAGCTCGAAAGCGGTCTCAAGGCGATTCCGATTGACCAGGCCCGCAATCAGCCGGGCAAACCCGAACTCCCGCTCCGGTAAAAGGTCAAGGACCTCGAAGGCCAACACCCGAAAGCTCTCGTCGCTCAACCGATTTCGATACACTTCAATGGCGGTGCCGGCCTCCACCATGAGGGATTCCGCGAGGTCGATCCGCCCGTCTTCAAGAGCGATCGATGCCATGGCCATCGCTTGAATGTTGCGGAGACCTGGTGTGGCCTGGTCCGGGTGTTTGAGCTGGGCTTGGAGAATGGTCTCAGCGCGGGCCCGGTTCCCGCGGCGGAGCGCCGTGGCGGCTTGATCGAACTGGATTCCCACCAGCGACCCATCCATCCGGAGCCGTTGGGCAATCCGGCTCGCGTCGGTCAAGAGCGAGTCGGCGGCCTCCGGTCGATCCTGGGCGAGGCGGATGCCGGCCATCGAGCGCAGCAGGCCCGGCCGCCAACTCTCGAAGAACCGATCACTTTGGCGGACGGCGCCCGACAAGAGCTCGAGCGCCTGATCATACCGGCCCAGACCGCGGGCGATGTTGGCCCGACCGGTCGTGGCGGCGAGCGTGCCGCTCCGATCGCCGGTGAGCCGAAAAAGCGCCTCGGCCTCGACCAGGGCAGCCGTGGCCCCATCGAAATCCTGGACTAGTGCGGCCACTCGGCTGACGGTGACCAGAGTCCACGCCCGGACCGATCGATTGCCCGAAGTGTCGGCGGCGGCGAGTGCCAGCTTGGCCGCCTTGGCGGCTCGCCCGAAACTCCCAACGGAGGCTCGGATGAAGGCGCTCCATTGGAGGGACTGGGCCATTCCGGCTCGGTCGCGAAGCCGGATTTGGCGGTTGGCAACGTCGGCCAAGATCTCGAGTGCGGAGTCGACGTAGCCCCGCTGCGACATCTGGGTAGCGATGCCGTGATCGCAATTCGCACCGAGACGACGGTCACCTTCGCGCCGGGCCAGGTCGCGGCCTTGCTCTAATGCGGCCCGACCCCCAGGTCTCCCCGCGTTGCCGAGAAGCAAGCCTCGGCGGCAGAGGAGCATTGCCTTTCCCCATTGGTTGTTGACCGTCAGCCATTGTTCCGCTTGGTCGAGAATGGCGAGACCGCTATCGGCCGCGGTCACCCGCGCAACCAAGCCGGCCTCACCGATGAGAGCTTCGACGGCGAGCGCCGAGTCACGAAGCTGCACTGCGACACCGGCGGCCTGGGCGAAGCGAGCCAACGCGCTGTCGACGCTGCCGTGGGGATGCGCCGCGTACCCGAGGCCCAGCCATCCAGCGGCGGTAAACGGATCGAGACGGGCATCTTGCACCAAGGCCCGGTAGTGGCGCTCGGCCTCGGGATAGCGGTAGGTCAGCCGCGCGAGGGTGGCCAATCCGAAGGTCGCCGCCCGAGGCCGCCCTTCCCGGGCGAGCTGGATCGTCCAACGCTGTTGAAGCTTCGCCGTCGAGTCGCCTTCGACGGCGGCAGTGGCCCACTTCACGACGGCCCTGGGCGTCGGAGTGGGCTGGCTGGGGGTGGGGGCCTGGGTGGCACTTGGAAAGATTGCCAGGGCGAATCCGATGCCACCGACGAGGGCCAGCATCGTTCGGAACCCCGCCCGCCTAGGGCTGGAACCGCCTGACGGCTAAGGTGACGTTGTGCCCGCCGAACCCGAAGGAGTTGGAAATGGCAACATCGATTGGGCGCTCGATCATGACGTTGGGGGCCGAGAAGAGATCGCAGCTCGGGTCGGCGGTGACCTGATTGATC
>JAYVJS010000493.1:0-4191 GCA_043769075.1 Gemmatimonadota bacterium
TGGCGGCCATCCCCATTCGGGCCGCATAGTCGACCGCCGTCACGTGACACGGCGGCGGCCCGCCATCTCCAAACGAGATCTTGTATCCGTCGGGATAAAGCCGGCTAACCATCTCGGTCGTCGCGGCTGACGGAGCAATGGTGCGACGAATCAGCCGAGTCAACTTGGTCCCAGCATAGACCGATACCTCGTACTCGGCCCGCTGGGCGACCGCAATCTCCCGTCCGTTCCAGTCGAACGCCATGCCGGGAGAGAAGATCGGCGGTTGGCCCCCCAGTTTCACGCATCCAAGATCAACCATTCCGGCCTTGCCGCCCTGCCGATTCGAGGTCAGCGCCACGGTGTCGGTCGGGCCGGCAACCTTGAGACTGATGGTTGAGACACCGCCCGAATCAACTGCCTGGGTGGTTATCACGATCGAGTCGCCGCGGACTTTTATCCACCGCCATGGCTGCCCCAAGGCACGAAGGGACCAGATCGGGACAACGCTACCGTCCGCCCCAAATCGAACGAAGCCCTGTTTGCCGTAGTCGAAAACCCCGACACTGCCGTCCGACTCGGCGGTGATCGCGCCTGGAAACTGCAGTTCGCCGGGACCGCCCCCAGCCCGGCCAACCGTACGGAGTGAACGGCCAAGGCTGTCGAAGGTGACGATCTGTTTGTCGTCGTTCACCAGATGGAACATACCCCCCGCCGCCGCGATCCCGTTCGGATGGGCCTTGGTAAAGCTGGCCGCTCCGGAATCGGCGCCGCCGATCAAGAACACCTGCCGGAGGTTCCATGCGACCGGACGGTCCGTGCCCGGACTGGTCACGATCTGGATCCCGGCCGAGTCGACGGTGGTGGTTGCAGGTCCCGGGCGATCGGCGCGGCCACATCCACTCAGGGCAACGACTGGGAACCAAAAGGCGTATCGCATCGGATCCTCGATTGGCGGAGATTGCCAGCTTACCCTCGATGCCTGGAATCAGCAAATCGGCGCGTCGGGGCCGGTTGCGTTGAAACAGCCTGGTGTCGCGCACTTTGGGTTGACACCTAGACCGCTCTCGTCGCCACCGTGATGGTCACTCCATCACGCGAGGCGATGTGTCGCTGGCCCAGACTCTCTCCACCGTTTCGAGCCTCCGGCAATTGCCTGCGGTTGCCTTCGAGCTTGGCTTCAGCCCGACCTGGCATGAGCTGTCGCTTGGGTCACTCCGACTTCCCGCTGCGCTCGAGGCGCCGGCCGCCGTCGTCGGCCGACGGGCGGGGCTCGTTTTACTGGCGGTACATACCGCACCGGCTGCCCTGGCGGCGCAGCGGATCGCCCGGCACTTGGCGGCGCGGGGGCAGTTCGTGTTGGTGGCCGCGGTCGATCCGGCGGCCAAGGTCCTGGCGCTGGCGGCATCCGTGGCCGACTGTCCGGTGGCGGCGATGTCCTTTGACCGGCTTCGGACCGTCGATCTCCGGATTCTCGAGCGAGGCCGGGCGGCGCCGACCGATTCGACGTTAGGGTGCTGTCTCGCTTGGTCGGAGGCGCTCGCCGGCCGGTCGCTCGATCAGCGGTTCTTCGAGCGATTCCGGGGCACCTTGGAGCAGGCCATCGACGCCCTGCCCCGCCGGATCCCGCGCGCCGACCGGCATGCGCTGGCCCTCATCGATCTGACCCGAGTCCTGTTTCTCTATTTCGTTCAGGAACGGGGCTGGCTCGACGGCCGCAAGCGATTCCTCCGCGAAGAGCTGGACCGGTGCCTGGCGGCCGGGGGACAGGTCGAGCGCCGGTTTTTGCGACCGTTGTTCTTTGGGACGCTGAATCGTCCTCGGGAGCGGCGGACCGCTGCGGCCCGGCGATTCGGGGCGGTTCCGTTCCTCAACGGTGGACTGTTCGACCCCCATCCGCTGGAGCGGGCCTGGCCGGATGAACTACCGGATGGCGTTTGGCAGGTCGCGTTCGACGACCTGTTCGAGCGGCACCACTTCACGATTTCGGGTGACGCCGACTCCCGCGCCTCAATCGGTCCCGACATGCTGGGCCGGGTGTTCGAGGGAGTGATGGACCCCGACATGCGACGAACCACCGGTGCGTTCTACACCCCAAGCGATCTGGTCGACGACGTGGTCCGGGCGAGCCTATCGACTTGGATTGCGACCACGATGGGTTGGCCGGCGGCTGACGTTCCGGCGCAGATTCGGGCGCCGACGGCTGATCTGCTGATGCGGCTTGCGGAGATCTCGATCCTCGATCCGGCGGTCGGCAGTGGGGCGTTCCTCCTGGGCGCGCTCCGACAACTGGTCGCGATCCGGGTCCGGGGCGGCGAGCCACGAGGGGCCGCCACCCGCTCGGTTGTCGCCCGGAACCTGTTCGGCGTCGATGTGAACCCGAACGCGGTCCGGCTCACTGAGTTGCGGCTCTGGCTCGAAGTAATCGAGGCCGATCCCGGCACAACTGCCGACGAGATTGCGCCGCTGCCGAACCTCGACGCATTGATCCGGCAGGGTGACAGTATCGTCGAGCGGGTTGATCTCCCGTTTGCTTTCTCGGCCGCCGATGGCGGGGCGATGGCGGTGCTGCGCCGATCCGTGGTTGGCTCCAACGGCCCCGCCAAGCAACGGGCGCTCGGCGCCTTGCGTCAGGCCGAGATCCGGTCGGCGCGGACCGCGCTCGAAACCGCGGTGAACCAGGCCGAGTCGACGATCAAGGACTTGGTGACAGCGGGACGCTCGCCGGGGCTCTTCGGCGACCGGGTTCCGGTTGGCCGGGGCCAGCGGGCGGAACTCGACCGGTTGCGGCGGCGCCGAACAATGCTTCGAGGGCTGCTCCGCCGGCTCCGGACCAACGACGAGTTGCCGTGGTTTCACTACGGCTCTCAGTTTGCGGACATCGCCGCTCTTGGCGGCTTCGATCTCGTACTCGGAAATCCACCCTGGGTCCGGGCCGAGGCGCTCGGCCGATCGGAGCGGGAGGCGCTCAAGCGCCGGTACCGTTGGTTTCGGAGCGGTGGCCGAGTTGGGCGGGCCTCGGGGTTTGCGCCGCTACCCGACCTTTCGGTCGCATTCCTGGAGCGGAGCTTTGAGTTGGCGAGGCCCGGTGGGGTCGTGGGCCTTCTCCTTCCAGCCAAGCTTCTCACCGCGCAGTATGGCGCAGTGGCCCGCGATGGATTGGCCCGTGGCACCACTCTGTCGGTCGTCGCGAACCTAATGGATCGCCAGAAGGCGTTCGATGCGACAGTCTATCCACTGGCGTTGATCGGAGCGCGGAACGTTCCGCCACCGATGCATCGGATCGCAACCGATCTTCACGGGCAGCCGGGCCAGGTTGCGCAGCAATCGTTAGGCGCCGGACCGTGGGCTTTCGGCGCTGCCGGAGCCGGACCGGCTTCCCGCACCGCGGTTCCCCGTCTCGGCGAGCAGTTTCGGATTAGGCTGGGCGTGAAGACCGGCGCCGATGATGTCTTCCTCGACCCGCCGGGGCCGGTTGAGACCGCACTGCTCCGGCCCGCGATCCGGGGTCGGGATGTCGGGGCGTTCCAGTATTCGAGCCCTCGCCAACTGATTTGGGCCGTTGACCGGCACGGTCACCCGCTAACGGAAGTGCCACCGCTCGCTCGAGCCTATTTCGCGAGACATGCCTCACGACTGAAGCATCGAGCAGACTACCAGGCCGGACCCGCGTGGACGGTGTTTCGCACCGACGGGGGCGTCGCGAAACACCGGGTGATCTGGGCTGACCTGGCGCGCCGACTTGCCGCGGTAGCGCTCACGACGTCGGCGAGCCGGACGGCCGTCCCGCTCAACACCTGCTACTGGATCGGGACTTCGTCGAGCGACGAGTCACTGGCCCTGGCCGCGTGGCTCAACAGTGAGCCGATCCGAGCGCAGGCTAAGCGGCATGCCACGGTGGCCGCGTCGGGATACTCCCGGTTCAACGCGGAATTGGTGGCGGGCCTGCCGCTCTCGCTGACCGCGCTCACCGACCCGAGGCTGATCGAGCTGAGCCGGGCCGCTCATGCGGATCCTCAGCGGGACCAAGCCGCCATCGACCAGCGGGTCCTGGAATTGTTAGGCGAGCAATGACGGCGGTTGCGGCGACGATCGCCGCCCTGTTGCGGCCGCCGGAGGCGACCACTGAGGCACCGCCCTGGTTGTTGGGGCACCAGGTTGGCCCGTTTCGGCGAGGGATCGCGGCGATCGAGCGCCATGGAGGGGTGCTGA
>JAYVJS010000494.1:0-4531 GCA_043769075.1 Gemmatimonadota bacterium
CGTCAATTACTCCGATCCGACGACGCCGACCAGTCACTACCTGGTGCGGACCGAGGCCGAGTTGTCCAATCAGAGTGGGTGGGTCAGACTCACCAATCCGAATCCCCAAGTGGCCGGGTTCTCCTTGGGTCAGGCGGAAGAGATCAGCTGGAAGTCGAAGGACGGGACGCTGGTCGGTGGGGTGCTTCTCAAACCGGCCGGCTACGTTGCCGGCCGGTCGTATCCCTTGATCGTCCAGATTCACGGTGGCCCGGCCGGGGCGGATGAGCTCAGCTTCAACGGCGGCTACGGGTCGCAGATCTACGCCGGCGCCGGATACGCGGTACTGATGCCGAATTATCGGGGCTCGACGAACTACGGCGAACGCCACCGGATGGAAACGGCCGGGGTCGGGAAGTACTTCGACCGCGGCTACGAGGACATCATGACCGGCGTCGACCACTTGATCGAGGCGGGGATTGCCCACCCCGATAGTCTTGGGGCCATGGGCTGGAGCGCCGGCGGCCACTATTCGAATTGGATCTTGACTCACACGACCCGATTCAAGGCGATTTCGAGCGGGGCGGGTACCATGAACTGGATTTCGATGTACGCCCAGAGCGACATCCAGCGGAACCGGCAGTGGTACATGGGTGGCGATTTGCCGTACGACAACTTCGACGCCTATTGGAGGGTGTCGCCCCTTAAGTACATCAAGACCGCCAAGACGCCCACGCTGATTCACGTCGTCGACGGCGACCCGCGGGTACCCCGGCCCCAGTCCGAGGAGCTCCACATGGCGCTCAAGAAACTCGGGGTGCCGACCGAGCTGTTCGTCTACCCCGGCGATACCCATGGGATTACCGCGCCCAGGAACCAACTGGTCAAGTCGCAGGTCGAGTTTCAGTGGTTTGAAAAGTGGATCCGCGGCAAGTCGGGCTGGTTTGCCTGGCGTGACCTTCTCAAGACGTTGGAGAACTAAACATGTCCTTCCTTGCCTTGATCGGCGTCCTGGCGGTGACCCAGCAGCCGCTGGTGGTACCGCCATGGTCGGCCCAACTCGCCACCCGGGAGTCGTGGCTCGCCAAACGCCACGCGATGTTGCTCCCGATGATGCGCCGCCACGACGTCGCCATGTGGGTAGTGGTCAACGAGGAGTTCCACAACGATCCGATCGTGCCCACGATCGCGCCGCCGAGGCCGTACGCCGGCAACCGCGACTTCTTCATTTTCGTCGACGACGGTAGTGATCGGTTGAAAGCGTTCTCGATCACCGGCTATCCCGAAGAAACGATCAAGGCCTACTTCGAGCCCATGCCCGAAGGCCGCAACCCGGCCAAGATGCTCACCACCCTCTTCGCCCGCTACCGCCCCAAAACCATCGCCCTGGGCACCGAGGGTTCCCGCGCCGTGACCCGAACCCTCACCCACGCCACCTTCCAGCTCATCCGCCAAGCCCTCGACTCCACGGCCGAGTGCCGAGCCCCGAATGCCGAGTGCCGAGCCGTTAGTAGTGAGGCGCTGATCGACGAGTACCTGGATACCAGAATTCCCGAGGAGTTTGCGACCTATCAGCATCTGGTCAAAATCACCGATCAGGTTGCCAAGAAGGCCTTGTCCAACGCGGTGATCAGGCCGGGTAAGACCACGGTCGGCGATGTCCGCCGGTTTCTTTTTGATGAGTATGCTCGGCGAGGGGCCACCACATGGTTTCAGCCGGATGTCCGGGTTCAACGCCAGGGCGGGGGCGATCACGAGGTCGGCAAACACTCCGCCACCCCGTCGGCGCCGGGACCGGCGCTGGAGGGCACCATCATCCTGCCTGGTGACGTTGTCCACATCGACATGGGCATTACCGCGATGGGGTTTGATACCGATTGGCAAAAGATGGCGTACGTGCTCAAGCCTGGTGAGCGGAGTGTGCCGGCCGGCCTCAAGAAGGCCATGGCGAACACGAACGCGCTGCAGGATGCGGTCATGGTGACCTGCTCTCGTCCGGGCCGGATCAATACCGAGGTCTACGATTGTGCCATGGCTGAGATGAAGAGCAAGGGAATCGAGGCGATGATCTACTCACATCCGATCGGCAACCAGGGACACGGGCTGGGCGCTGGGGTGTCGTTTGGCTCAGCGGCAGGCCGGCCTGGCAAGCCGTTGCGGTTGGGCTCATACATTTCGATCGAACTCAACACGGCGACAACGGTTCCAGAGTGGGGCGGGCAAAAGGTGTACGTGATGATGGAAGACGACGCCCACCTTACGGACGAGGGCTGGAAGTTCTTCTGGCCCCGGCAGACTCAGTGGTACCTGATCCGGTAGACTCGAACAGGGCTCGTGATGCCTCGTTACGTTGCGTTTCTTCGTGGCGTTTCTCCGATGAATCTCAAAATGGCCGACCTGAAACGGGTGTGCGAAGGTACCGGCATGACGGACGTCAAGACGGTACTTTCGAGCGGCAACGTCGTGTTCAGTGCGCCCGCCAAGAGTGAAGCCGGCCTCGTGCGCCAACTGGAGGCGGCGATGTCGAAGGATCTCGGCCGGACCTTCTTCACGGTCATTCGCCATGCCAAAGCGCTCGCCGAGCTGATCCAAGCGGATCCCTACGGCGCTTTTCGGCTCCCGGCGAACGCCAAGCGGGTGGTCACCTTTCTCCGTGAGCCGCCCAAGGCAAAGCCGGTCCTCCCGTTGGAGAGAGACGGCGTCCGGGTGCTCACCATCCGTGATCGGGAGATTTTTACCGCCTACCTGCCGAACCCCCGAGGTCCCGTTTTCATGACGATGATCGAAAAAACGTTCGGCACCGACCTCACGACTCGAACCTGGGATACCGTTCGCAAATGCGCGACGGCCTAGGAAGCCCTGGTCCAAAGCCCGCGGTTGCCTTGGTCTTTGACGGCTACCCACCAAAAATTCGCCAGAGGCTATTGGCCTTGCGTTCGCTCATTCTTCGGACAGCGGCTGCGACCGAAGGAGTCGGGGAGCTTCAGGAAACGCTGAAGTGGGGGGAGCCCGCCTACCTTACCGCCGAAAGTGGCTCGGGCAGTACGATCCGGATCGGGTGGAAGAAGTCCAGGCCTTCCGAGTATGCGATGTACTTCAACTGCAACACCAATCTGGTCGAGACCTTCCGGACCCAGTATCCAAATCGCTTCAGGTACGAGGGCAACCGCGCGATCGTGTTCGGCGAGGGCGAGCCGGTTCCCCAGAGCGAGTTGCGCTCCTGTGTCCGGGCTGCCCTTACGTATCATCGTCGGTCCGCCAGATCGTGAGTTTGTGGAGCGAGAACCAGGCTCGTCGGCGGCAGGGCTGCGGTGTCTACCTCGCATAGTACCGTTGCGCCAGGTAGGAAATCGGGACGCCGATGACGAACAGATGGATCAGGATCATGATCACGGTGGGGGCCGTAAACTGAATCGGCCTGGGACTGGCGTTGGAAAGCGGGACCACGACCAGGTTCATGGCCAGCCAGACTAGGAATCCGTAGATCACACCGTTCGCGATCATGTTGCCCGACCAGCCCCGCAGTTTCGGCGCGAGGACAAAGTAGAGCCCGGTCCACCCGATGGCGACGATGAAGTGAAACATCAGGCCCAAGGCCGCCATTCCACCGCCGGCCGACAGGGCCGGCTGGCCAAATACACCGCTCGCGACATAGCGGAACACGCTAGCCGGAGTGCCGCCCCGCAGGACGTACGCGTACACGCTGGCAGCGACCGCGTCCATCGCCCCCACAATGGCTCCTGCCCCAAGGATGGCGCGGATGAGGCCGCCCAGAGATTGGCTCAATTCGTTCTGGGTCATCGATCAGGCATCCTCGTAGGCTTGCTGTAAGCCGGTGATGTCAATCTTAATCAAAAGCCGCCATGGCCTGCGCGACCCTATCCTTGGGCTTTCACGTCGCTCAGGCGGTGGGGCGACTTTCCATGGAGGCGCCTGATCAGGGCGGGGTTCGTCAGCTCCTTGCGGGCATCTCGTCCAATCCATCGTGCTGTCGTGTCTTGGGCGCCAGCCAAGCGATCGGCGACCGCCACCGCCGCTCCGTTGAGTGTCGCGTTACGTTTTCCGATCGCACGGAGGGCCATATTGACGGCCTTCTTCACGAAGTTCCGCTCATCGGTGGCAGCACGCTCGATTAGCGCAAGGCCTTGAATGAACGATGCGTCTCGGGCTCGCGTGTCGTGCACCGAAAGACTCCACAACAGTGCAAACGCCGTCCGCTTCTCGAATTCGTTGGACCTCCGGCTCCAACGGGCGACCATGCTCCAAGCGTGCGGCGTTCGATCGAACAGGTTGAAACACATGGCATCGCAAAAGGCCCAATTGTCGAATCCCTTGCACCAACGGTCCATCTGCGTGGCTGTGATCGTCGTCGGATCACCGACGAAGGACGCCAGCATGCGCGCCTCGTAGACACCCGTGTCCCAGAGTCCGACGGCGAGAGCCTGATTGCGCCCGAGTGTCTTGCCGAGGGCCTTAATGTCCCTCATGGCCACGCCATAGGCGTGGTCCGACGGGATAGCGTACCGGGCCATGCCATCGCGGTTGGCCTTGG
>JAYVJS010000495.1:0-7737 GCA_043769075.1 Gemmatimonadota bacterium
GGCGTGAGCGCAGCGGCGCACGGTGACGCCGGACTGATCAGCGTCGAGGCCAGCCACCAAACTGGCGGTCTTCCTGGGGGCATCGCCATCGCAGTAACCGATCGGGACCGAAACCTTGCGACGATGCGCCTGTACGCCGATCCCGATCCGTTCGCGGCTCACCCCATCGACCTGGCTCAGTTCGACCCGAGCGCTGCCGGCCGGGTGGACATCGACGGCCCCCACAAACTGCTCCCGATTCCATTGGTGATCCGCGGAACCCCGGGTCCCGTGCTGGTCGCGACTCACGACCTGTGGGCACTGGCCATCGCGACCCAGACGGGACTCTCGGTGGTGTCGTCCTGCGGTGACCTCTTGCTGGAGCAGGCGGCCCGGACCGCCGCCGACCTGGCCGGCGGCGAACCGGTTATTCTGCTCCCGTACTTCGGGGCGCCGCTCCATCGAGCCGGGGTGCGCCGCCTAACGGTGGCGGCCGGCCTTTGCTCGCCACACGTCCGGATTGCATCGTGGACCGGGCGCTCAGTCGCCGGACGTCCCCCACCTCAGATCGCGACCACCCGCCGGGCTCGGCCCGGTGGACTCTGGGGCGGAACGTCGCTCCTCGCTCCTGGCCCCGCGACCCTCAGGTGCGAAGGACTGGGAGCGGTTGCCGCCGAGATCGTCGGAAGCCTAATCAGCTCCACCATCGCCACCGTCGCCACCCGGCATCGGCCGGTCCCGCCGCCATGGGCACCCGACGACCGCGACCATCCGGACCTGCTCGAGGCGGCGGAGGACATCGCCCAACTCGCCGCGGTCCATGGGGCCCAGACCGCCCTTCTCGGGGGACTCGCGGTTGACGCCTTGGTCGGACAACCGTTCCGGCCGCGCAAGGACCTCGACCTCGGGGTGGCTGGTGGCCCGCCGGATGCGCTGGAGCGGCTGACCGGAGATCTCGTCGCCAGAGATTTTGAGATTCTCTATCGACGGACCCGGTGTCAAGCCGTCCTTCGCCGGGGCCTTCTCACGGTGGACCTCTACCGGTTGAACCAAGATCGCGCCGGGACCTTGTGTTTCGCGAGCCGAACGGCCTGCATCGCGTTCAGCGCCGCGGACTGGCTCTCGGATGTCCGGCCCGGCAACGGCACACTTCGAACCATCGCTCCGGTCTTGCTGTATTACATGAAGTTGTCCAAAGTGTCGCGGAAGATCAGTACGTTGAGTCTCGGCTCCTATTGGGACGGGTCGCTGCCCGATCGCGCCGACCTGGCCGCCATCCGGCCATTCGTTGATGCCGTCGACCTCGCCCGCCGAATCAGGACCGGGGCCCTCCAGCAGATCCAAGTGTCGGCCTTCACCCTTAGCCCGCTGCCCCACTGGCGTTCGCTGTTGCGCCGACTCGCCGGCCACGGGCCCAGGACGCCAACGGCGTGAGCGCCGGCCTCTCCCGCCGCGGCTTCCTGATCGCCACGGCGGCGGTCGGCGGGGGTCTTCTGTTGACCGTCGCCGTGCGGCGGGCGCGCCGGCGGGGCGACCCCCGAACCCGATCAAGTCCCTTCGCTTGGCTGCAAATCGCTCCCGACGGAACCGTCACGATCCAACTCGATCAGACCGAGATGGGCCAGGGCGTAACGACGGCCCTGTCGATGGTGGTGGCCGAGGAACTCGGCGTCGGCTGGAACGCCGTCCGAGTCGGCCCTGTAGTCGACGACCCGGCTCGGTGGATCCGCGCCGTCGAAACGGGGGCCAGTCGGAGCGTCCGCCGGTCGGTCGACCTCCTGAAACACGTTGGCGCGGCGGCGCGTGAGATGTTGATCGCGGCGGCGGCGGCCCAGTGGTCGGTGGCGCCATCGTCCTGTCAGGTGACCGAGGGAGTGATTCATCATCACGCCTCGGGCCGGCGAATGACCTACGGCTCCATCGCGGAGCGAGCCGCCACGCTTGAGCCGCCGGCTACCCCGTCACTCGTCCCGGCGCATCGGTATCGGCTCCTCGGCACGGGACTCCCCCGGCTCGATACCACAGCCAAGGTGACGGGCCGGGCTGAGTATGGGATCGACGTTAGGCTCCCTGGCATGCTGGTAGCCTCGATCGAACGCTCGCCGGTGCCCGGGGGCAACGTCCGGCGGGTCGACTCCAGCGCGACCCTGGCAGTTCCCGGAGTCCGCCGGGTGATCACCCTCCCGGCATTGGGGCGCACGAAAGGGAGGCGGGGGGCGTGGCGGACCTACACGGAAGCCGGGGTGGCCGTCCTGGCGGATGACTATTGGAGCGCGCTCAAGGGGCGCCAGGCGCTGGGAGTCGAGTGGGATGACCCCGAGGCCGCTCGGCTGAGCACGACCGTTTTGCGAACCCGACTTGCCGACGGGGCGGCTCGGCCCGGCACCGTTGCCCGTCACACAGGCGACGTCGCCGCCGCTTTGGCGGGGGCGGCTCAACGGCTTGAGGCGGTGTACGAAACCCCGCTGCTTCATCATGCGACCCTCGAGCCAATGAACGGCACTGCCGATGTCCGCAAGGATTGGTGCGACGTCTGGGCTCCGATGCAGAAGCAAACCGAGGCCCAGCGGGTGGCCGCCGCGGTGAGCGGCCTGCCGATCGGGCGGGTTCGAGTCCACACGACCCAACTCGGCGGAGGGTTTGGGCGGCGGCAAGAGAATGATTTCGTGGCCGAAGCGGTCCACCTTTCCCGCGAGGTCGGCCACCCGGTGAAGGTGATGTGGTCGCGAGAGGACGATACCCGGCATGGGTTCTACCGGCCGGCGACCCGTCACCACCTCATGGCCGCGCTGAGCGCCACGGGGGAACTGATCGGGTGGACCCATCATGTCGTGGGTCTGTCGATCGCCGAGTGGAAGTTCAACTACTCCGCCGACGAGATCGATCCCTGGCTGGTCGAGGGCGCGGCCGACCTCCCCTACGGGATTCCCAACATCCTGGTCGATCAGACCATCGTCGAGTATCCGATTCCACGAGGGTTCTACCGCTCAACTGGGGCCTCGCACAATAGCTACGTGACCGAGTGTTTCATCGACGAGGTGGCAAGGCTCGCTGAACGCGATCCCTACCAGTTCCGCCGGGCCCTCCTGGCGAACGAACCACGAATCCTGGCAACCCTCGACCTGGCCGCCGAGCGCGCCGGATGGAACAACCCCGTCGCCCCCGGCGTGGGGCGAGGGCTGGCAGTGGTTCGGTATTCGGGATCGGTGGTGGCGATGGTCTGCGAGGTGGCGGTCCGGCCCGGCGCCCATCCGGTCCCAAAGCGGTTTGTCTGCGCCATCGATTGCGGTCCGCCAATCAACCCCGATATCATCGCGGCCCAGATCGAGGGCAGTATCGTCGACGGATTGTCCGCGGCGTTGTATGGAACAATCGACATCGACCACGGCACCGTGCGCCAGAGCAACTTTCACGATTATCGAGTCCTCCGGCTTCCGACGATGCCAGCGGTCGAAGTCCACATCGTCCCCAGTCGTCATCCAGCAGGAGGAGTCGGCGAACTCGCCGTCGCCGCCACGATACCAGCGTTCTGTAACGCGGCGCACGCCGCGACCGCGCGGCCGATTCGGAGCCTCCCGGTCGCCGAGCGTCCGGCATCGCCGCGAACTCCGGCGGCGGCAGAGTTGAAGACATAAGACCGCAACCTAGGCGGTGAGAAGAGGAGTTGTAGCGAAACGGTACAGCGTCGCGTGAGTCACTTCGCACGTCGACACGTGTCACTCCGACACATTCGAGCGCGTCGATGTTATCAATGAAAGAGTTACACTCGGCACCCGCCTTGCACTGCCGAGGCTGTTCCCCACGAGATTCTTCTTTCGGCCCGACTTGGCCGAGGCATCGCTAGTCAGTCACAGCGGTGCGACCCGCGATTACCAAGGAGCCCGCCATGATCGACCGCCGCATCCTGATCGGTGTATCCCTACTCAGTGTCGCCGCCCTGAGCCAGAGCTGTTCCGATACCGTCGCCGCGCCAGTGCTAGCCACTGATTTCGTCGCCACACTGAGCGGGGCCAATGAGCGGCCGACGCCCAATGCGAGTACCGCCACCGGCTCGGCCACCGTCTCGATTACCGACAACAGCCTAACCTTCAATATCACGGTAGCCGGCCTCACGAGCATCACGGCGGCGCACATCCATGTCGGCAAAGCCTCGGTGTCAGGCGGCATCCTCGTCAACCTGTCACCGGCTGCTCCGCCGACCGGCACTTTTTCCGGGATCCTCAACTCCGGGACCATCACAGCCGCCGACTTAGCGAACGCGCCGATTACGTTGTCATCGCTGGCGGCATTGATTCGGAATGGGGACACATACATCAACGTCCACACCGTGGCCAACGCACCCGGTGAAATCCGGGGCCAATTGGTGGCGAAGTAACCCAGTGAATCGAAGGGCCTCGCAGACGTCAGCCTCGATCCTGGTGATCGCGGGCCTTGCCGCCTGTTTCTCGTCCAAAGGGCCGGTCGATCCGTCGACGGCCGGCGGCGACTGCCGCTTCTCACCGAGCGGGGCCGCCCCCGGAACGACAGTTATCGCCATCAAGAACCTCGCCTTCACACCGACGGAGGTCCGAATCAAGACCGGCGGCACCGTGACGTGGGTCAACTGCGAAGTGGCCGGCGCCGAGACTCACACGTCGACGTCCGACCAGGAGCAGTGGGGGTCGCAAGCGCTGATCTCCGGCGATGCATTCTCCCACAAGTTCGATCAGCCGGGTCGGTACACCTACCATTGCGTGCCCCATCCTTTCATGACCGCGACGGTCGTGGTGGAATAGAAACCGCCCCCGGCGCCGACTGGCACCGGGGGCGGCGGCGAAGCTGCCCGAGTGGTCTTACTTGATCGCGATCTTGCTCTTCATCGGCGGCTCCGTCTTCGGAAGCCGGACGGTTAAAATCCCGTCATTATACAGGGCCTCGATCTTCGCCTCCTGGACGACGCCCGGCAGCCGCAACGTTCGGGCAAACCGGCCTTCGATCCGTTCCTCCCACAGGAAATCCTCGCCCTTCTCCTCCTTGCGAAGCTCCCTCTTCCCACCGATCGTGAGGAGGTTGCCGTCCAGGTTCACGTCGAGATCATCCCGAGCAACGCCGGGGATCTCCATCCGGACCACATACTCCTTCGGGTTCTCCGAGAAGTCGAGTGCGGGCTCCCACAGCCCTTCGGCGTTATGGCGCGGCATCGCGCTGAGCGGCCAGGCCGACGGGCCGAGGAATCGATCAAAGAACCGATCGAACTCCTTGAGGGGGGCAACGGGCGGAGCCACTTTCATGATTCTCATACCTGCCTCCTTGCCTCGCGTCGAGGCGGTTGGGGTTCCCTGCCTCAAGTCACAAATTCGCACTCCGGCGGCCAAGGCATGGTGAAAGGAGACTGAAGGCTCATTCAGGGCTCGCCCGAGGGATGTGAAGCCCCCTTCAGGCTGCGTTCAATCGAGCTTGCCCCTGCCGAGTCGATTTTTGGTCATGACCGTAGCCCCTCCGCCGATCGAGCCGGTGTTCTCTGCCAGGGGGACTGTCGAAGACCTATTATGGGCGAGCCGGTGAACGAACCGTGGAGGTTGGCCTGATCGGCGGGGAGGCGGTCGAGATCCGTTCCGGCGTATCGGCTGGGGAACGAGTCATCATCCATCCCGACGAACAGATCGCCGACGGCCGCCGAGTGACGCTCCGTGCCGGCCAGTGAGGGCGCCGTGTTCCCCGCCCACACGCCGGAGAAAGCGCTCAGAGATCTGGCCCGCTCGTGGCAGCGAGAACGCCGCCGGGTCCTCCGCGATCCGGAGCCCGAGGCGGTGCACCGGCTTCGAACCGTCACCCGGCGCCTCGAAACGGGCGCGTCGATTGCTACGGCCCTGCTCGGGCTTGCTGGGACGGTGCCCTGGTCCGACTGGGACGGCCTCAAGCTCAAGCTCAGTCGCCTTCGGGATCTCGACGTGACATCCCAGCTGCTTCGAGAGACCCAGTCCCACCTTGGGACCGAGGTCGAAGCCCTTCGCCGCCGTATCAAACGCCTCAACCATGAGCGAGCCCGGGCCCGCCGTCGAGCCGTTGCGATGCTCCGTCGGCGCCGGACCCGCCGGATCGCCCGAGCCCTCAAGCACCCGGCAACCCCGACCTCCGTTCCCGATCTCATGCTGGCGGCCCAGGCTTGGTGGAGAACGGCCGCGGGCCAGCTTGCCGGTGAACCGGCCTGGCTGTACTCACTTGCCGAGGCGCTTCGGCTGAAAGCCGGCCGAAAGGAAGTTCATGACGTCCGGATCCAGGTCCGGGAACTCCGCTATGGGTTGGAGTGGTGGAACCGGCTCGGCCTGGCGGCCGCTAGCCCGGTCGTTGCCTTCCTGCAAGACGCCCAGGACGCTCTGGGCCAAATCCGCGACTACCAGCGAGCCGGCGAGCAGCTTGTTGGGCCGGAATTCCGACGGGCCCGTGCGGTGGTGGCCGCGATGCGCGCTAAACAGCTTGCTCGCTGGCCCTTGGTGGCCGAGGGGTGCAAACTTCTCGGTTCCTCGCCGTTTGGAGCGCCCCGCGGATGACCACGACGATCCAAGCCGTTTTTCACCTGTCCTACGCCTTCGAGGTCGGGCTCGGCATCGATCTAGACGCCTGCGATCGGCAACTGGACCGGGGCTCTCGCCAGACCATCAAGAAGAGTCGCCGGGTGCCCCCACATTTCGACTACCGGCCCCGGCCGCTTCGGATCGGTGAATCGCCGGCGGGGCTTGCCCACGGCGACGTGGCGGTGTCGCGAGTCGAGATCGTTCTCCATGACTTCGGGGCCGCCGCAGTTACTTACCAGATACCGGTCAGCGGCACCAGCGAAGCCTTGATCCGGCTCTCGGAAACCCTCCAGGCCAACGAGACATTCGAGCCGGACGCTCGCGCTCGCCTCACGGCGCTCCTGCCCAATCTTGGCTCGGCGGTGACCCGCCCTCGATTGGCCGACATATCCGAAGACTATCTGGTGGTGGGGATCGAGCCCTCCAGCCTCGGCACCGGCATCGCTACCTTGGTGCGGGATCGAGCCCCGGAGATCGCCGCGATCCTCCGAGGGACCGCCGGGCCCCTCGCAACCGAGGAAATTGCCGAGGCTCTCACCGAACGGTTGTCATTCAGCCCAGACGACCTAACGGTGATCGACTGGAATGCGGCGGTGATCGTGGACCGTGACCCCGATGACACCCGGCTGCTGCTCGAGTTCGCCAACGTCCAGCTGCTCGAACTGCGCCACCTGGACACGGAACTGGACCGGGCACTCGACCAGGCGTACACCACTCTCGCGCAGGCCGACCGGGGGTGGTTTCGGAGTCTCCGGCCGCCAGGCGCCGCGTTCCGCCACCTAGGCGAGCTCCAAATGGACGCCGCAACCCTGTTTGAACGAGTTTCGAGCGCGGTCAAGCTGGTCGGGGACCAGTTCCTTGGCCGAGTGTATTTCTCGGTTTCCAAACGATTCCACTTCGAGGCCTGGGATCGGGCCATTGCCCGGAAGCTTGAAGTGCTCGACGGGATCTATCAGAAGGTTGGGGACCGGGCAACCGCCCGCCGGCTTGAGATGCTCGAGTGGATCGTCATCATCCTGATTGCAACCGAGTTGATCCTGGCGCTGACATAGGGACCACTCGCTCTAGTTTCACCTCTGCTTCACACCCAACCCGGTAACATACCGGTAACTCGACTCCGAGACCTTAAATGCCGAAGTCTGCCTTTCCGCTCACCGCCAGCGACCAGTTGATCGAACGACTGACCCGGATCGAAAGCAAGGTG
>JAYVJS010000496.1:0-4729 GCA_043769075.1 Gemmatimonadota bacterium
GGCTCGACCGCCCGGAAAGAATCCGGCCGCCGAAGCGGGGAACCGCGACAAGCGACTCGAATCACTCTGGATCGACCGATGGCGATACTCGTCGATCAAGAATCCGTCCCGAGCCAAGTGGATCGCCGGCTCGACGACCGCCGACCATGGCAGCTTACCAAAACGGCGATGGGCCTCGGCGAGGCCGGCTACCGAGCCCGGGATTCCGGCCGCGAGGTGGCCGGTCCAACTCTTGGCGGTTGGGTTGCCGTCGGGGCCAACATACATGAGTCGGGTGGCCCGGGCAGGGGCGGTTTCGCGATAATCGAGGGAGAAAACCTTGCCATCCGCCGCCCGGATCACCATGAAGCCGCCCCCTCCAATATTGCCGGCCTCGGGATGGACGACGGCCAGAGCGAACCCCACCGCGACCGCGGCGTCGATAGCGTTGCCGCCGTGTTCGATGATGTCGCGCCCGACCTGGCTGGCGAGGATTGAGCCGGAAACGACCATGGCCCGGGTGCCGACGGCGGTTCGAACCGAATCGCGGAGCGGCCAAGCTGGGTTGACTCCCTCTTGGGCTGCCGCGGGCCGGCTTCCGAGCATGCTGAAGCCGGCCAAAACAATCAGGTACCGCATGACGGGAATCCTCGCGGGAGTTGCCACGGCAGATAGGAACCAGTCTAAATTAACTATCTTCGCGACGAACGACGTCATGGCCGAACCTGTTCCAGCTCTGGTAGCGCTCAGGGCAACCGAGCGACGCAACCCTCGATCCGCCGATATCGACTTGGCCGATCCGTTGACCCTGGTCGACATCATCAACGCCGAGGACGCCACGGTGCCTGCGCTGGTGGCCAAATGCCGCCTCGAACTTGCGGCGGCCGTCGCCCTCATCGAAACGTCGTTTCGGCGGGGGGGCCGGTTGCTGTATGTCGGCGCCGGGACCAGCGGCCGGTTGGGCGTGCTCGACGCGTCCGAATGCCCGCCCACCTTTGGAACCCCGCCCGCGATGGTCGTTGGCATCATTGCCGGTGGCCACTCAGCGCTCGTCGCTCCGGCCGAGGGTGCCGAAGATGACAGCGATGCGGGGATGGCCGCGATCGAGACCCATGGTGTTACTGAGCGCGATACCGTCGTTGGGATTGCGGCGAGTGGTGGGACCCCGTTCGTTCGAGCTGCCCTCGGCTCCGCCGCTGCCGTGGGAGCGAACACCGTCCTCGTCGCGTGTGCCGAGCCGCCGCAGCAGCTGCGATCGACCTGCGACGTCTGTATCGTGGTGGCGACCGGTCCCGAGGTGGTCACCGGCTCGACTCGAATGAAAGCCGGGACGGCCACCAAGTTAGTCTTGAACACGTTAACGACCGCCGCAATGATCCGCCTGGGGAAGACCTACGGCAACCTGATGATCGACCTCCAGGCGTGGAGCCAAAAGCTGGTCGACCGGGGCGATCGGATCGTGATGGAAGTGACCGCCGTGGACCGGGCCGCGGCCCGACAGGCTATTGATGCGGCTGCCGGGAGCGTCCGGTCCGCCATTGTGATGCTGAAGACGGGCAGCACCCTCCAGCAAGCCACCACGCTGCTTGCCGCTAACGACAACCGGGTTCGCGCTCTGCTTGGCGATCCCCCACCGGTGCCGAAATCATGACCGAACGACCCACCCTCGCGGTAGGCCTGATGTCCGGCACCTCGCTCGACGGGATGGATGCCGCGCTGGTGCGATTGACCGGCCCGACCCACGTCGAGCTGGCGGCCTTCGTTCACTTGCCGTACACGGCCGACTTTCGGCACCAACTCGAACACGCGATGACCAAGGGCACCACCCGCGAGCTGGCCCTCCTCAACGTGGCGATTTCTAACTGGGCCCTCGAGGCGACGCAGCAGGTCCTGGCCCAGGGACATCGGAAGGCGTCGGAGCTCGACTTCATTGCGTTCCACGGACAAACCATCTGGCATGAGCCGCCGGCGGTGACCTGGCAACTCGGCGAGCCGGCTGTCCTAGCAGAGGCCTTCGGTGTTCGGGTCGTCCATAACTTTCGGACCCGGGACGTGGCAGCCGGCGGTCAGGGCGCGCCGTTGGTCCCGGTTGCCGACGTCTTGCTCTTCGGCGCCGACCACCCTCGGATCTTGCTCAACGTTGGCGGGATGGCCAACCTGACGTTCGTGCCCCGTCGAGCAGAAGACCACGGTGCCGTGGCCTTTGATACCGGGCCTGGTGTGGCCGTGGTGGACGCGGTGGCGCGACTCGTCGATCCCTCGGTGCCCTTTGATCGCGACGGCCACCTGGCGGCTCGTGGTGTTCCGGACGAGGTCGTCCTGGCGGAATTGCTCGAAGACAGTTTTTTCGCGGAGAGCCCCCCGAAAAGTACCGGGCGCGAGCGATTCGGCGAGGCCTTCGCCGCCAATCTCGCGGCCCGAGTGCCGGGTCCAAGCGGGGTCGCGACCGCCGTGGAGTTGACCGCCCGGAGTATTGCCCGCGCGATCGATCGCTGGACTACCGGTGCTCAGGAGATCCTGGTCTCGGGGGGCGGCCGCCACCACCCCGGGTTGATGGCGGCGCTGCGGCATCACCTCGGTGGCCACCGGGCGGTCAGATTGTTCGACGATCTGTATTTCTCGGGTGATGCCAAAGAGGCGGTGGCTTTTGCCCTCCTCGGCTATCTCACGGTGCACGGTCAGCCGGGAAATCTGCCGGCGGTGACCGGCGCCCGAGGGCCCCGCGTGCTCGGTGCGGTCACGCCGGCATGAACCCGGCTCGATTGGTCATGCCCGCGATCCGCTGGGATCCGGCGGCCGGTTTCGCCGCCGAGGCCGGCCCGATCGCCGCGGCGTTGGAGCTCGGGGTGGGCGGCTTCATCGTGTTTGGGGGGACCCGGGACGCGGTGTCCCAACTGACCCAGGGGCTTGAAGCCGATGCCGGGCGCCCCCTGCTGATTTCCGCCGACATGGAGCGCGGTGCCGGGCAGCAGGTCGCCGGCTTGACCGAACTGCCGCCGCCTCGGGCGCTTGCGTCGTTAGGCGAACTTGGCCCGGCCCGGGCCGCCGGTCACCTGACCGGGGCCGAAGCCCGCGCCGTTGGGATCAACTGGCTGTTGGGTCCGGTCGCCGACCTCGATCTGGTGGCTGAGAATCCGATTGTTCAGACCCGTTCGTTCGGCGGCGAGCCGGACCAGGTGGCGGCCCAGGTGGGCGCCTGGATCGCAGGGGCCAAAGAAGCCGGCGTCCTGACCTGCGCGAAACACTTTCCAGGACACGGCCGCAGTTCGGTGGATTCGCACGATCGGCTCCCGGTCGTGGAGACATCGGAAGTGGAGTTGGACCGGACCGATTTGGTCCCGTTTCGGGCCGCGATTGCAGCGGGGGTCGACGCGGTAATGACCTGTCACGTTGCCTTCCCAGCCCTCGATCCGAGGGGCCACCCGGCGACGACATCGGCCCCGATTCTGGATCGGCTTCGGAATGGGATGGGGTTTGACGGGCTGGTCGTGACCGACGCGATGATCATGGAGGGATTCGCCGCGGCGAGTGTGGCCGCCACCGCCGCCGGTACGGCGTTCCTGGCGGGGGTCGATCTCATGCTTTATCCCCCCGATGTTCGGGCCACGGTCAGGGCGCTCGAAACAGCCGGGGACCGGGCGGCCGGCGCCGATCGGTTGGCGGAATCGCTCCGACGGTATGACCAGGCGATCACGAAAACTCAGACGATGTCCACCGGTCGCCCGATCGACCGAGCCGTGGCCGGCGATATCGCGCGACGATTGGTGCGGGCGGGAGCGGCAGGCGCCTCACTCAGACTGAAGGCGCCCTTAGATCTGGTAATGGCCGACGACGACCAAGATGGAGCCTACCCGCCCTCACCCAACACCTACCTCGAAGCGGCACTCCGAGACGCCGGCGTTCCCCTCGGCCCAGGCGGCAGCCGGGTGCTTCTCGCCTTCGCCGAGCCCCGGGCCTCAAAGGGCCGCGCCGGTTTTGGACCCCGCTGCCGGAGCATCTTCGCCACGGCCGCGGCCGATGCCGCGATCTTGTTTGCCCACCCCCGCCTCGGCCCGGAGCTTCCTGACGGAATGCCAGTCCTTCAAGCCTGGCACCGCCAACGGCTGATGCAAGAAGCGGTCGCCGATTGGCTTGTCGCCGCCCTATAGCTTCCCGTCGAGTCGCGAAGGCCGGGCGGCGGCGACCGAGTCACGCAAGACCCGAATAAACCGGGCCGGCACGGCGATCGACCGTCGGAGGGCCCCAGGGTCGCCGCCCGACACGAGGCCGACCACCATCCCATTGGTCGCGAACACCGGACTTCCGCTCGAGCCGTGGGTTCCATAACCATCGAGCCCCAGTCGCTCGGGTCCCCGGTCCGTGACCGTGCCGGTCGCGGATGTCGCGGCCGTGCCGGTGCTACGCCAGTCGCCTAACGAATCGAGCCCGAATGGGAATCCGGTGATCGCCACGGGGTCGCCCACTTGGACGGAGTCGGACAGGCCGGTGACGACGGGGGCGCCGCCCCGAATCACCACCGTCATGAGCGCCACGTCCGCGCTGTCATGGACCAGTCGGACCCGCGCCTTGAAGGTCTGGCCCGTCCCGTTGAAGATCACGCCGAGCTGGGTGGCGGATTGGCCGAGTGAGTCCTGTACCACGTGGCGTGCGGTGGCGACCCATAGGGTATCGGCCGATCGGCGGATCGCGAACCCGGTGCCGGATCGGACTTGTCCGCTGCCGAAATCGGCCACCACCACGGCGACGGCGC
>JAYVJS010000497.1:0-31466 GCA_043769075.1 Gemmatimonadota bacterium
CCGGTGTTCTGATTAGTGAAGACCGCCACGAACAACGGTCCGCCCGGATAAAAGATGATCCCCACATCATTCCCTGCGTACGGGGGCCAATCGCCGGTCTTGTGCGCGATGGAAACGCCTGGTTTCCAAGCCAACCGCTGCGGCAACCGCGAACTGTACAACTGGGCCAGCATCATGGCCACCATCTCCCGGCTGTGGGCCTTGCTGGCGTACTTGCCGGCGTTGATCCCTTCGAGCATCTCCACCATTTCGCGCGCGGTCGTGTGGCCCAGCCACTTGGCCGAGTCTCCCTCGAGTTTGAAGCTCCGACTGGCACCGCCGGTATCGTTGGGAAAGCCCTTGGTGAACACCTCCTGATCGGTCATCTTGGCGTTCTTCGGATCGGACCGAACCCACACCTCCCGAAACAGCTCGCCGGTGGTGAACCGAAGCCGGGTCCGCTTGAAGCCGAATGTGGCCAGGGTCTCGTTGACGCGCGCCAGTCCCACTTTCTTGATCAGGATGTCGGTCGCGCTGTTGTCGCTGGTGATGATCATCTGCTGAACCAAATCGCGAATTGTCGGATTGAGCCCAACGTCGAAGGTCTGGATCAGGCCGCTCCCGGCCCGAAGATCCTCCGGCTTGATGAGATAGCGATCGGTCAACTTGATCCGGCCGGCCTCGACGTCGCGAAACACCTGAATCATCACCGGCAGCTTGATCACGCTGAGGGTGTTCATCGGCATGTCACCACGGACATCGATCGTCTTGCCCGACGGACCGTGCTTGGCGTAGATCGAACTCTTGGCTTTGAGGCCGTCGAGCATTTTGGCCACGTCGGCCTGGAGGGTCTGCGCGCCGAGCGCCGGCACCACCGCGAGGGCACCAAATACCATCAAGCTGATCGATCGGGTCATTGGGCACCTGCCATGGAGGTGAGTTGCTTGACCGCTTCCGCGATCGGCCCCAGGGCCTCGGCGAAGTGACCGGCAAACTGGTCGAGTATGGCCGGCGTCATGGCGGTTGAAAGGACGTACATCTGGCGCGCCGTCGTGAAGACGCCCCGATTCGCGAGTGACAGGTGCATCAACCGGAGCAAGCGACGGTCGCCCCGCCCGGTATCTCTCGCGTTCCGGAGCGGTCCCGGCATGAAGTGAAGCTGGCAGACCGATCCGGTCCCAGCCACGACCGCATCGACGCCCGCCGAGTCGAGAATGCCCTGTAACCGGTGCCGAAGGTCGTCGCCGGCTTGGTTGAGCCGGCTCACCGCCTCCCGGTCGAACAGGTCGAGGGTCTTGAGCCCGGCGACCATGGTCACCGCGTTGCCGTTGTAGGTGCCGGAGTGCACGATTGCGCCGGGCCGAGTCGGATCGTAGGTCGCCATGACATCAGCCCGGCCCCCAAACGCGCCGACCGGAAACCCGCCCCCGATGATTTTGCCGAACGTGGTCAGATCGGGGCGGAGGCCGTAGCGCTCCTGGAGTCCGCCAAATTCCAGCCGAAAGGTGATGATTTCATCGAGGACCAGCAGCACGCCGCACTCTGAGGTCACGGCCCTGAGACCGGCGAGGAACTCAGGTTCGGCCACGATCGCGCCGGCCGCCCCCAACATCGGCTCCACGATCACAGCCGCCAGCTCGTGGCGGTGTTTCCGAATCAAGGCCGCCGTCTCGTCGAGATCATTGAACGAGCCGAGGATCACTTCGTTCAAAGCGCCGGGAGAGAGACCGGTCGCGGCGTTGGTGTTGTAAGGCGGTGCCATGGCCACGGCGACTTGGTCGTGAGAGCCGTGGTACCCGCCTTCCATCTTCATGATCTTGGCCTTGCCGGTGAACGCCTTGGCGGCCCGCAACGCGAACAGGGTGGCCTCGGTGCCCGAATTGCAAAATCGGATCCGCTCAACCGAGGGGACCCGGGCCGAGAGCACTTCGGCGAGTTCGACTTGAAGCCCGTTGGCCGTGCCGTGAACGGTGCCCTGCTGTTCCTGTGCCACGACGGCCTCGTGGACGGCGGGATGGGCATGCCCGTGGAGCAGCGAGGTAAAGTTGTTGACGAAATCGAGATACTCGTGGCCGTCGGCATCGGTGACCCGGCCGCCGTGTCCCTTGGAAATGAACAAAGGGTAGGGCAGGTGGAAGGTCCCGGTGCGGGTGTCGCCGCCCGGCATGACCCGGCGAGCCCGTTCGAACCACTGACGGGAGCCGGCGGTGCGATTCTGGAATAGCGCGAGCTCGGCGTGATCGAGGGCGGCGATCGGATCCATGGGATCTCGGGTTGTTGAGGGAAGGCTGAAATTGTAGCTCGAAAAGAAGCCGGGAGCTAGTTCTCGGTGCTCGGTGCTCGGCACTCGGCACTCGGCGCTCGGCGCTCCGCGGCTCGGGGAGTTAACGGGGGGGGTGGGGGGGCGTCTATGGGGGAGAAGGGCGGACCTGTCGGGGACCTGAACTCTAAGCGTAAGGACTCAAGATGTTTACCAAGCTTATCAGTATTGGCGTGGCGGGGTTGGTCGTTACAAGTTCGGTGGAGGCACAGCAGCGGTGTACGCCGCGGGAGCGGGTCAGGGATCGGGTCGAAGATGTCAGGGACCGTCGGGAAGACCGGCGAGACCGGGCCGAGAACGTTCGGGATCGCCGAGAGGATCGGCGGGATCGGCGCCACGTCGGTGGGGTGGCCGACCGACGGGAGGATGTTCGGGATCGACGGGAGGACGTGCGGGACCGGCGCGAGGACGTCCGAGACCGGCGTGAAGACCGGCGGGATCGGCGGACCTGCGGGCGTTGATCGGCCGTTGGTGCCGACGACCTGGATGGGCGGGCCTTGTGCCCGCCCGTTTTGCGTTGGGGACCGACCCTGGCGGGAGAGCGATTCAGGCGGGACATTGGTTCTCGGCGCTCGGCGCTCGGCGCTCGGCGCTCGGCGCTCGGCACTCGGCACTCGGCACTCGGCGGAGGACGGCGTATGCGGGTTGGGATCGCGTGGTTGACGGGATTGGCTTGGGTTGGCTCGGTGGCGGCTCAGGCCGACTACTCCCGGGCGGAGCGGCTCCTGGCGTGGAATACCAGCCGGCTGGTGGCGGGTGATTCGGTCCGTCCGCAGTGGTTGCCGGATGGGAACCGGTTTTGGTACCGGAACAAGACGGCGACCGGAGCCGAGTATGTCCTGGTCGACCCGGTGCGAGGGAGCCGAGGCCTGTTGTTTGACAATGCCAGGCTTGCGGCTGCGATGTCGGTGGCGCGGGATACCGCGTACGATCCGAGCCGATTGCCGTTTGCGACGTTCAAGTTCGGGAATGATGGTGACAAGGAAACAGAAATCCGGTTCACCGCCAGCAAGAAGCTCTTCGTCTGCGATATCGCGGGATACCGGTGCGTGGTGTCGGATACCTTACCGAGCGAGGTGCCGTATGTCTTGTCGCCGGACAAGAAGGTGGAGGCGTTTATTGCCCGGCACAACGTGTGGGTCAGGCCCCGGGGTGGAAAGGACTCGACTCAGTTAACCACGGACGGCGTTGAGTATTGGGGCTACGGGCTCACGATGCCGCGGCCCGGCGAGCTGGTCCGGCCCCAGCCTCGGCGCCCGATGATCCGGTGGTCTCCCGATTCGAAGAAGTTGGCGGTGGGGCGGCAGGATGAGCGGCGGGTCGAACACATGCACTACATCTCGATGACCTCCCAGCGTCCCAAGCACTACAGCCAGCCCTATGCTCTCCCCGGCGACAGCGTGATTCCAGTTCCCACCGTTCATCTCATCGACGTGACGACCAAAGCCAACGTTGTGGTCCAATTGAGCCCGGTGCCGGTTCAGCTCAATAGCGCCGGATCCGCTCGGGACTCGGTCTGGAACGAGGCGAGTGACAAGGTCTACCTCACGGCGCTGTCGCGGGGATCAAAGCGGGCTTGGTTGACCGCGGTGGACGCGGCGACCGGTGCGGCGACCGTGATTGCGACCGACAGCATGGCCACGTTTGCGGAGTGGTCGCCGCCGACCGATCCCCAGAGCTGGTACACGAGTAAGGACGGACAGGATGTTTTCTGGTGGTCGGAGCGCGATGGGTGGGCTCATCTCTATCGCTATGGCGCGGACGGGAAGCTCAAGAATCGGCTCACCGAAGGGCCCTGGTTTGCGAGCGCCATCCAGTATGTGGACGAAACAACGAAACAAGTCTATTTCACCGCGAGGGGCCGTGAGGCGGGGCAGTTTTGGTACTACGCCAAGTTGTATCGGGTGAACTATGATGGCTCCGGCTTGGTCTTGCTGACGCCTGAAGACGCCCATCACGAGATTGATTTTTCACCGAGCGGCAAGTACATCGTCGACTCGTATTCGCGGATCGAGACGGCTCCGGCGACGGTGCTCCGATTGCCGCTAGACGGCCGGGTGATCCGAACCCTCGAGACGGCGGACATCAGCCGGCTCAAAGAGGCCGGCTGGCAGCCGGGCCGGGTCTTTACCGCGAAGGCCCGCGATGGAGTGACCGATCTCTATGGGGTGATGTATTTGCCGCCGGGACTCGACACCGCAGGCAAGTATCCGGTCATCAATAACATCTATCCCGGTCCCCAAGTCGGCAGTGTCGGCGGCTGGAGCTTCAAGTCGGGCGGCGAGGCGTTTGCCCTGGCGCAGCTCGGTTTCGTGGTGCTCCAGATCGATCATCTTGGTACCCCGATGCGATCGAAGGCTTTCCACGACAACTACTACGCCAACTTTACCGACAACGGGCTGCCGGACCACGTGGCCGTGATCAAGCAGCTTGGGGCTCGGCTTCGGTTTCTGGACTTGGACCGAGTCGGGATCTTTGGCCATTCCGGCGGCGGATTTGCCTCGGCCGACGCGATGTTTCGGTATCCTGACTTCTTCAAGGTGGCGGTGTCATCGAGCGGCAATCACGACAACCGGAGTTACAACATCTACTGGTCGGAGAAGTACCAGGGCCTGATGAAACGCGATACCCTTCGCAAGACCGACAACTACGAGAGCTCGGCCAACGGCGGGTACGCCAAGAACCTGAAGGGCAAGTTGTTTCTGATGACCGGTGATATGGATGACAACGTCCACCCGGCGATGACCGTTCAGGTGATCGACGCGCTGATCAAAGCCAACAAGTCGTTCGATTATCTGGTCCTGCCTAACCGGGCGCACGGGCTCAACGAACCGTACGTGATCCGGCGGCGGTGGGACTATTTCGTCGAGCACTTGGCCGGCCGGAAGCCTCCCGAGAATTTCGAAATCGTCCGACCAACCGAGCCGTGGCCGACGGGGACTCCTCCGTGACCACCTACGCCCGCAAGCTCGGGCTGTTCAGCGGCGCCATGGCGGTCGTTGGCGGGATTATCGGGTCGGGGATCTTTCTCAATCCGGCGATCGTCGCTCAGCGGGTTGGTAGTAGCCGCCTGGTCCTCGGCGTCTGGGCGTTAGGCGCCATCGTTGCGATTGCCGGAGCGTTCATCTTTGCGGAGTTGGGTCAGCGGCTCCCCAAGGCCGGGGGACAGTACGCCTATCTCCGCGAAGCGTTCGGCCCCTTGGCCGGTTTCATGGATGCCTGGGCCATGATGCTGATCATCGCCACGGGGGCCATTGCGGCGGTTTCCTACACCTTTGCCAACTATCTCACCTCGCTGTTGGGATGGTCGCCCGCCGGCATTCCGGTCATTGCAGTGGCCTCGATCTGGCTCCTGACGCTGGTCAACGTGTTTGGGGTGACTTGGGGTGCCTGGGTTCAAAATCTGTTCACCGTCTTGAAGCTTGGTGCCATCGGGGTCCTGATCGTGATCGCGTTCCTGGGCGAGACCCAGTCCCTTCCCGCGGCCGCGACGGTGGTCGCGGAGCCGGCCAATCTCTGGTTGGCCATTTCCGCCGCCTTGGTGCCGGTTTTGTTCTCGTACGGCGGCTGGCAGCAAACCAATAACATTGCCGAGGAGTTCATCGATCCCGAGCGGGTGCTGCCGAAGGCCATCTTGGTGGGCGTTGCGGTGGTCGTTATGGCCTATCTCCTGATTAACCTGGCCTACTTGAAGGCCTTGGGTCCCGGCGGTTTGGCCGCGAGCCGAGCCCCGGCGGCTGAGACGATGGGGGTGTTCCTTGGCGACGCCGGCCGGCGGTTCATCAGCGCGGGGATCGTCGCATCCACGTTCGGGTTTCTTGGTCTCACGATCTTGTCGGCGCCGCGAGTCTATCAGGCCATGTCTCGGGATGGATTGTTCTTTGACTGGTTCGGGAAGCTCCACCCGCGCTATCAGACGCCGACGGCGGCGTTGGTGTTCCAAGGGGCCTGGGCCACGGTGTTGGTCCTGACCAACGCCTACGCCCAGCTGCTCGACTATGTGGTGTTTGCCGATTGGATCTTCTTCGGCTCGACCGGCTTGGCCTTGGTGGTGATTCGGCGGAAGAGCCCGGTGACGACAGGGTTTCAGTGCCCCGCGTTTCCGGTCACGGTCACGATCTTCGTGGTCGCGGCGGCCTACGTGGTGTTCGGTTCGATCGCTTCGAACCCGCTCAACGCGGTCCGGGGCGCTCTGCTGCTACTACTGGGGGTTCCAGTCTACCTGTGGCGGGCCCGGGTAGCGGCTGGTAGGGCTTCGGGCTAGCCGGCCTTGAGAACCGCGAGCAAATCCTTGCCGTAGCGAGCCGCCTTGGCCGGCCCAATGCCATAGATCCCCTCCAGATCGGCCAAGGACCTTGGCTTGAGTTCGGCTAGTTCCCGGAGGGTCCGGTCACTGGCCACGACATACGGCGGTACTCCTCCGGCTCGAGCCAATTCCAGCCGCCGGGCCCGAAGGGCTTCAAATAGGGCCGCGTCGGATGGATCGAGCCCTGGATCGGCCGCCGCCTTTCGCTTGCCGCTGCCGCTCCGGGTCTTCGGGCGGCTGGTTTCGTCGGGTGGCAGTAATACCCGAACCGGCCCCTCCGCGAACAACACCACCTTCCCCGCCGGCGTCAGCAGCACCATTGGGCGGTCGCCGGTGGTAAAGTCGACCCACCCGGCCGTCACGCAGCGACGGAGGAGTGAGAGAATCCATTCCGGGCTCTTGTCCTTGAGGATCCCGAAGGTCTTGGTCTGGTCGAGCCCCGACCGGGCCAGCCGAGGGTCTGGGATGCCGGCCAGTAGGTTGAGGGCGGCTTGGAGTCCGAACTTTCCGTGGGTCCGGGCGACGGCGCTCAGCGCCTTGCGGACCGTGGTGGCCGTTTCGGCTGCGTTGGCGGCTTCCGGCTCGTCGAGGGCAGTGCAGGTGTCGCACCGCCCGCAACCGGCCAGCGTCTCGGCCTCGTCACCGAAGTACCGGAGAATCGCGTCGTGGCGGCAGGTGCCGCCTTCGGCCCATCGCATCAGTTCGAGGAACATCGACCACCGATGCTGGACCCGGGCCGGGTCGGGCGCTTCGCCCTCGGTGGGCGATTCCAGGAGCCGGCGGCGGAGCGGAAGGTCGCCGGGGCTGGTGCAGAGCAGGCCAATCGCATCGGCACCGTCGCGACCGGCCCGGCCGACTTCTTGGTAATACGCTTCGACCGACCCGGGCGGGGCCAAATGAATCACGGCTCGGACGTCGGCTCGGTCAATGCCCATCCCAAAGGCATTAGTGGCGACGATGACTTCGAGCTTGCCGTCGCGAAATCGCTGCTGGGCTTTTTCTCGGGTGGTCCCGTCGAGTCCGGCGTGATAGGCCGCGGTTTTCCAGCCGGCCGATTTGAGGCGATCGGCCTCTTCCTCGGTCTTCCGACGGGTGGGAGCGTAGATGATGGCCGTGCCACGGGCGGCCTTCGGTAACCCAATGGCCTCACGGAGGGTCTCGTCGACGATCCGGGTAACCTCCGCCGCTGAACGAGTATCGCGGACCCGGAGTCCGAGATTGGGCCGAGCGAAGCCGCGAACCAGTTGGGGGGTATCGGCTGGAAGGCCGAGCCGAGCGAGGATCTCGTCGCGCACGATCGGCGTGGCGGTGGCGGTGCAGGCGAGAACTCGGGCTTGCGAGAGATCGGCGACCAAGTCGCCGATCTGAAGGTATTCGGGCCGAAAGTCGTGACCCCATTCACTGATGCAGTGCGCCTCGTCGACGGCAACCAGCGGACAATCCAAGTCGCGCGCCAGGCTTCGGAAGCCAGGAAACGCCAGTCGCTCGGGGGCGATATAGGCGATCGAGTAGCCGCCCCGGGCCAGCGACGACATCCGGCTCCGAACCTCGTCCGAGCTGAGAGTGGCCGCGAGAAACGTGGCCGCAACACCCCGGGCCGACATGGCCGCGACCTGATCGTGCATCAACGACACCAACGGTGAGACCACCAGCGTAGTTCCGCCCAAGACCGTAGCCGGCAACTGGTAGATCAGGCTCTTCCCGCCGCCGGTTGGTGCCACCAATAGGAGGCGCCGGCGCCGGATGATCGTCTCGACTGCTTCGCGTTGCCCAGGTCGAAACTCCGCGTAGCCCAAGCGGGCCAGCGCGGCGTCGAGATCGAGGGTGGTGGCGGTGCTGGTCATCGGGGCGCAAACATCGCCGGTTGCGATGGCGAAGCGCAACTGAGTGCCCGATTAATGCGATTCTATCGCTTCCGGTTCGGCCAGCGAGTGAGGGCCGCAATCGCACGTTCGAGCCGCGACGGTCCAGTGCCCTGAATCGGCAGAGGCTCGATCCCAAACGACCCTAACGCCGTTTGGAATTGCCGGTGAATGGCGGCCCGGTCGTGGGGCTGATCCCGGATCCCGTCTGAGACCCACGGGAGGTCGATATCGCAGAGGAGGTAGGCCGAGGGCGGATAGCGGCGGATGGCCGAAGCGATCCAATCAGGCACGGCGCCGTAGTAGTGCCGTGCGTACACGTAGGTGCTGACCAGATCGGTGTCGAACACCGCGAGGGTCTGATTCTCGAGTCCCAGCTTTTCAGCCAGGGCCTGACCCCGGGCTATCGGCTCGACGTCGGCGGCGGTGAGGGCTCGGTCAAGGTCTTCGGCGTAGGACCGTGAGAACTCCGGAATCAGCGGGACCTGGAAGTGATCGGCTAACTCTCGTGCGAGAGTGCTCTTGCCGGTCGACTCCGACCCGGTCAGGACGATGCGACGAGGGAGCGACGCCATTGCACCAATCCGCTCACCGCGAGAGCCCAGAACACCGCGTACTGGATCGCCGTCGGATACTCGCCCCGAAAGACAAAGAACGGCACCGACACGGTGTTCACCCCGATCCAGACCCACCAGGTTTCGAGATACTTCCGAGCCATCATCCATTGGCCCGCCATCGAAACAACCGAGATCGATGAATCGAGGTAGGGCTGCTGTCCGGAGGTATACCGGTCGAGCACCCAGCCGAGACCGGCTGATCCGACGATCGCCGCGGCGGTCAGTACGAGCCCGAGTTGTCGGGGGATACGACTGACGGGGAGACCAGTCTTTCGGTTGCCGCCCCGAAGCCACTGATACCAGCCGTACAACGATATCACGAAGAAAAACACCTGGAGCGCCATCAAGGCGAAGAGCTGGCTCTTGAAAAACAGGTAGCTGTAGAGTCCGACGTTGATCAGGCCGGTGGACCACCCGAGAACATTTTGACGAGCGTTCAGGTAGACCGAGACGATCCCAAAGAAGACCGCCACGATCTCGAGTGTTTTCACCGAACGACCGACCCCAAGGTATCGTGATGAGCGTTCAGGAACCGTCGCAAATACGGCCCAATGTCGCTCCGCGATTCGAACCCGGCGGCTTTGGCCGCTTGTTCCTGTTCCTCGGCGGACACGGCGGCCGGCTCGGCGTAATGTTGGAGATCGCGATAGAACCCAATGGTGAAAGCGTCCCAAGCCGGCCCGGTGATCTTCTTAAAGATAAAATTGACCGGCCGGCCGATCCGTTTGGAAAAATCGTCCTCCATCAAGCGTTCGGTCATCAGCGAGTCACGCTTTCCGGCCAGCGCTTGAAAAATTTCGAGGTGGAAGTACCCCGAGTTGCTGGCAGTGGTCTCCAACTCAGCGGAGGGTGGCCCCTCGACGTAGAGCTCCTCTTGCCAAGACACCCAGTCGTTCATCAGCTGTTTGAACAGCAGCTCGTCGAACCCGACCCTCTTGGCGGCAGCGGCCCATCGGGTGGCCTTTTCGGCCCCGAAGTGTTCGGCCAGCGTTCCGATCGGTACCAGCAGCACGAGATCCCATTGATCGCCCTGAGCGTGGCGCATCAAGACCGGCTGGGGCTCGCCCGAGGCCTGGTAGACCGGCATCCGGGCCTTGAGGGCATCGATCAGGTGGACCAGGTGACCGGGGGCGGCTCGTAAGAACACGGCTTGGTAGTCAGAGCCGGGTCCCACAAGGGCCGCGGCGAGCAACAGCGAAGTGAAGGCGGGCATCAGGGTCTCAATCGTCGTCCAAAGGGTTGTCGCGCCGGGTTTCGGGTGGCCGGTACTCGGCCAGGCGCCGGAGCAAATCGGCTGGGTTCTTTCCAACCACCAGCCGGCCTCGCTGGGTCTCGGAAAAAAAGCGGTCCAACACCGGATCGGCTGCCTGACCGACCAGGCGGGAGTAGTAGTCGTCCTCGTCCAGGAGGCCGAGTGGCTGTTCCTGCCCACCGTTGGTCCGCCACCGGAGAGTGTCGAGAGCATCCTCGATCGAATCGAAACCCCGAGGCAGGGCGAGGTAGGCGTCCGACAACGTGGCAATCGCCGCTCGCTGTTCCTCCCCCGATCCGACCTCGCGCCGTTCAAACAGATCCTCCCGAACCGGCAGCAGCGACGGGGTGACTACTCCCACCAGGCGCCCGCCTGCTCCGGCGACCGCCTCGGCGACCGCCCCTGCGGCTCCGACCGCGAGCCCGCCGTAGACCAACGTAATCCCCTGCTGGCCGAGCAGTCGCCCCACCCGCTGACCGGCGCTCAATTCGTCCGGCATGGCCAACTCGCCCTCGCTGGTGATGACCGACACCCGTCGCAGCATTGATTAGGCAATGCCTTTGAGCACCCAGGACCTCATCGGGCCCCGGACGGCGCCATTCACCAACAAAGGGGCGAAACACTGGTCGGCGGCCCGAGCCACCGCGGCAACCTCGGCCGCGGTCAACTGGGCCAGCATCGGACCAATCGGCGTTCCCGTGAAGGCCTCGAGCGTCTCGGCGATGCCGCCTTCGAAAACCAATTCGCGGGTTTCGCTTTCGACCCCGGCCGACTGGAAGCCGACCTCGCGGGCCCGGCCGGCCAGATCCTCACCGGTCCACCGCGGGAACGGAATATTCATGAAGTCGGCCAGCCCGGTCAGGCCGGCCATTCGAAGGGTCTCCTGAAAGGCGTAGAACACCGAGCAATCTTCCGGCTGGCACCAGACGCTGGCCCCGACTTTGCCGCGCGGTACCAAGACCCGGTGGATTTCGCCTAACGCTGCCTTGGCATCGGGAAAGAACTGGAGACCCTGCTGGCAGGTCACGACGTCGAACGTCTGGTCGCCATAGGGCAACGGGACGGCGGGGCTCACGCTGTAGGCAATCGGTGCCCCGTCTGCGATCCCCGGCTTCGACTCGGCTTGGGCGATCATGGCCGGCGAGGAGTCACAGGCGGCCACGATCCCTTGGGGCCCCAGTCGCTTTGAGAGCACTCGGGCCACAGTGCCCGGGCCGCAGGCCACGTCGAGCGCCCGCCGGCCCGGTTCCGGGGCTAGGGCGGCGACCAACGCTTCGGCCCACGGGTTGAACAGCCGAGGGACGAGAAACGCGTCGTACCCCTTGGGGATCATCGCGTCGGTGAACCGAAACTCGCCGGTCATGGAATTGGATCTCGGGTCTTTGGCACGATCACCGCCGGCACGTTCCGAGCCCGAACCGCGGCATTGAAGCGCTCGACATCGGCGCCGATGATCTGCCGGACCCGTTCCGCAATCGGGGCCCAGGTTTTCTCGAGATCACCGAACCGGGTTCGCATCCCCAGAGTGACCGGGGCGTCGGTGCCATCGATGGCGCTGATCAGATTGAGATATTGATCGTTGAGCCCGTTCCGAAAGTTGATCACGTCCTGGAAGGTCTTGGCCTTGGCGTTGATCATCACTCCTTCGACCGAGTCGATCGCGGCGGTCAACGGCTTGCCGGCGGCGGCGACGGAATCTCCGCCAGGCTGTCCGGCGGTACGCTCCGTCACAGCCTTTACTTGGTCCCGAATCGCCCGCAGGGTGATGGCGTTCCGGTTGATTTCGTCGACCCGGGCGTGGGCTTGAGCGAGCCACTCTTGCTGGCCCCGGATATCCTCAGCCGAGGGGTTGGTCCTTGGATCGGGCAGGACATCAAAGCTTCGGGTGGCGGCTTCTTTGCCGATGGTCAGTCGAGCTTGGTACCGGCCGGGAGCTACCCGATAGCCGTTGGTGGCCGCTCCGGCCTCGGCGCTGAACACCCCGACCAATTGGGTCACGGCGGTTCGCCGGAGATCCCAGATCACCCGATTGAAGCCGGACTTGACCGCGAGCTTGTTCCCCTCGGCCGGCTTGGCGTCGGTTGCGTAGCTTCGAACCACGAGGCCTTGAGGATCGAGGATCTCGAGCTTGGCGGTCGTCGTAGTATCGAACCGTGGAATCAGAAATGAGATCAGCGCTCCCTGGGGGGCGTTCTTGCCCATGCCCGGCGCCGTTCCGTTGCTGCCGAGTGCGGTCCGATACGTGGTGCGGGGCTGAAACAGGGTCAGGCCGGTGGTGCCGCCGGCGTCGACCAGCCGGCGAATCGGGGTGATATCGTCGAGGATCCAAAAGGCCCGGCCCTCGGTCGAGATCACCAGGTCGTCCTGATGGACCCGGATATCGGTAACCGGCACGTGGGGGAGGTTCTGCTGGAGCCGCTGCCAAGCAAGACCGCCATCGTAGGACACCCAGAACCCGGTTTCGGTTCCGGCATAGAGCAAGTTCCGGACGGCGGGATCTTCGCGAACGACTCGAATCGGATCGCCGTCCTCGAACCCGTTCACGAGCCGGGTCCAGGTCACGCCGTAGTCGGTCGTCTTCAACAGGTGCGGCGTGTTGTCGTTCCACTTGTAGCGGCTCACGGCGATGTAGGCGGTGGCCGGATCGAACGACGAGACCTCGATCATGTTGATCAACGACTCGGGCAGCCCCTTCGGTGTCACGTTGGTCCAGTTCTTCCCGCCGTCTCGGGTTACCTGGACCAAACCGTCGTCGGTGCCGACCCACAGGACGTTTGCGTCATGGGGCGACTCCGCCACGTAATAGATCGCGCTGTAGACCTCACCGCCGGCTCCTTCGTTCGTGATCGGTCCGCCACCCAGCCCTTGCTTGCTCCGATCGTTCCGGGTCAGATCGGGGCTGACGGCCGCCCAGCTCTGGCCCCGGTCGGCCGAGCGGAACAGGATATTGCTGGCGTGATAGATGACCTTGCGATCGTGGGATGAGGTAATGATCGGACTCGACCAGTTCCAGCGATACTTGGTTTGATCCGACGGTTCGGCCAATCCGAGATAGGGATAGGCCATCACATTGCGCTCCTCCTTCAGGACTCGGTCGTATTCCCCGATGATCCCGCCGTAGCAGTTGCCATACAGATAGCGTGGGTTGGAGGGGTCGAACGCGACATGGGCGCTTTCGCACCCGCCGGCCGAATGAAATTCATCGTTCCCGATGCCCTGGCCCATGACGGCGTTCGGAATCGCGACTGACCCGTTATCCTGCTGCCCGCTGTAGAGCCAATACGGATACTGATTGTCGACGCTGACCCGGTAGAACTGGGCGGTCGGTTGATTCATGATCGATGACCAGGTGGCACCACCGGTAAACGAGATCGCCGCCCCACCGTCATCGGCCTTGGCCAGGTTCATTGGGTTGGCGGGGTTGATCCAAAGATCGTGGTTGTCGCCGTGGACATCGGCGACGGTGGTGAAGCTCTTCCCCCCGTCGATTGACTTCATCACCGGCGCGTTGATGACGTAGACCACGTCCGCATTGGTTGGATCGGCGGCAACCCGCATGTAATACCACGGCCGGGCGTGCAATACCCGGTCGCCGTTGACGAGCTTCCATGAGTCGCCCCCGTCGTCGGACCGGTAGAGACCGCCCTTTTCGGCCTCGACGATGGCCCACACCCGGCTTGGCTCGGTGGTGGACACGGCAACGCCGATCTTGCCCATCAGCCCGGGGAGGCCCTTCGTTAGGCGGCTCCAAGTGTCGCCGCCGTCGGTCGATTTCCAGATCCCGCTGCCGGGGCCGCCCGAGCGGACGTACCACGGCAGGCGCTGGTGGTCCCACATCGCCGCGTAGAGGATCCGCGGATTGGTGGGGTCCATCGCGAGTTCGCTCGGGCCGGTCAAGGAATCGCCGGCTAAGAGCAGCTTCCAGGTCTTGCCGCCGTCGGTGCTCCGGTGGACGCCCCGGTCCTTGCTCGGGCCCCACCGGCTCCCTTGGACGGCCACATAGACGACATCGCTATTCTTGGGATGGACGATCACCCGCGAAATGGTTCGACTCTCCCGGAGCAGGGCGAGGTGATTCCAGGTCTTGCCGGCATCAGTGCTTTTGTAGATCCCGTCACCCCAAGACGAAGAGACGCCCCGGACCGGAGCTTCGCCCATTCCGGCATAGACCACGTTGGGGTCATCCGGCGCCACCGCGAGCGCACCGACGGAACCCAACTGAATCTGACCATCGGCGATCGACCGCCAATTGGCGCCGGCGTCGTCGGTTTTCCAGATTCCGCCTCCGGCCGCTCCCATGTAGTAGACCAGCGGCTGGCCCCGGACCCCGGTGATCGTGGTGGCCCGGCCGCCCCGAAACGGCCCCACGTTGCGCCAGTCGAGCCCCTTGAGCGTCGATCCGTCAGGGGCCGGGGCGCGGGCTACCGACGGTCCGCTTCGGGTTGGTTGGGCAGCCGCGGCGCCGACCGGGGCAAGGAACAGGACGCCGGCAAGGCGACCGAGCCGGAACAATGGCCGGAAAGACATGGGTAAAGCTTCTCGTTTGGGGTACAGTAGCCTACTGGCAGGAGGGAGCCGGGGCTAGGGCCTAGGATCCAGCTAGGCCCTGCCCGGCTTTGGTGCGGACTACTGCTTGAGGACCGCCTGGACCCGCTCCAGTTCGAGGTCGAGGTGTTCCAAATACCGTTCGGCCTGCCCGACCCGCTTGAGACGAGCATCGGCTTCAACCAAGGCGACCAGCTTGGCGAGTGGTTCGGCACCGATGAGGCCGGCCATACCCTTGAGATTCTGGGCAATTCGCTGGGCGGCCTCGGCGTCACCCCGTCCGACCGCGTCTCTGAGGTCCTGAATCCGGCCCGGCGCGTCGGTACCGAACGACGTCACCATCCGGTCGGCGAGCAGCCGAGCTGAACCTTCGCGTTCCGGTGCGATTTGGTCCAGGAATGCGGCGCTGACCGCAGGGATCTCGGTCGGCAGCCCGGCGGGGCAGGCGTCGGCCAATGCCTGGCGGACCTGGTGGAAGCCATGCTCCAGGGTGCCGGCGGTCGCGGTCGCGTCCTCAAGCCGGCCGGATTCAATCAAGCCGAGGGTTCGGGCCGCTTGCTGTGACAGACGGGCCGCGCCAATCGAGTCGGAGGTTCGTTGGAGCCCCTGAACCGCCTGGTCCATCCGGGTTCGATCACCCCGGGTCCCGGCTCCGGCAAGGGCCGCGATTCGGGTCGGGGCTTCTCGGAGGAAGCTCACAACTAGGTGTTGGGTAAAGAACCCTCCGCCATGGGCCAACTGATCGACGATCATGATGCCAACGATCTCGGCGGGCTCGGCGGGCTCGACAGGCTCGACAGGCTCGGCGGGCGCAGCGGGCACAGCGGCCTCGGCGATCGTCGGCTCTGCCGCTGGGAGTTCGAAGGTCGGTTCGGCGACGGTGATCGAGATGGCCGGGGCTTCGGCGACTGATTCCTCAACATCCTCGGCTTCGAACGCGACTTCGATCCGGGCCGGCGGTTCGGTGACGGGCGGAGCGTAGGCATAGACGACGGCGTTGGGCAGCAGCTCGTCGCCCGGTAGCGCGAGCTGAATCGGTTCGACGACAGCGTCTGCCTCGGCTTCGTCCAAGTCGACCGCCATGAAGCCGTCGATGGCGGCGACGGCCGGTTCCGATTCCCAGAGCGATTCGTTGAGGCCCTCGACGGGCGTTACTACGAACTCGGCTGGTGGGGGAGGGGGCTCGGCTGCGATTGGTTCGATCTCAACGACCGGCTCGGCCACGGCGACTGGCTCGACGGTGATCGTCGGCTCGACAATTCCCGCCGCCAGGCTCACATCGGAGACCTCGGCGTCTGATGCCATCGGCGCCCCATTCATGGCGATCTGGGGGTTCATGGCGATCTGGGGGGTTTCCCAAGCGACGGGTTCGGGTTCATGGGATGCCGGCCACGGCTCGAACGCGGGAGCGGCAACCGGCTCCGGGGCGGCCATCGCCACCTCATCGACAACCTCCCCTTCAACGGTCTCTCCAACGGTCTCTTCAACGGTCTCTTCGACAACCTCTTCGGCCTTCGACGGCTCTGCGCTCTGGTGGGCGTAGGCCTCGGGCTCGGCGCCGACCGCGTCGATATCGATCGGGGCGGCCGCGACCACCTCTTCTTGGCCGAGACTGATTGACTCGATGGGCTCCGCCGCCAATGCCTCGGGGTCGGCCGTCATCGCGTCGACGTCGACCGAGGGTGCGGCTTCGGTCATCACCTCGACTGAAATCGGCGGCGGGTTCAACTCGGCGGCGTCGACGATCGTGGCGCTCGGTTCGGTGCGAGCGCCGGTCCCGGTCCATTTGCCGATGACGGCGGCGACGTCAATCTCTCGCACCGGTGCGATCAACACGTCGTCAATGCCCTGCGCGAGCAGCGACAGCCGGCTGGATTCGTCCCGTGCCAGTGCGACGATGGGAACATTGCCACGGCCCAGTCGTTCCCGGATCATCGCGACGGTCGCCGCCGGATCATCGAGAAACCGAGCGTCAAGCACGACGATTTCGTAGCTGCTGGCCGCCACCTGATCGACTTCGAAGTCTGGTCCCGGCACCACTTCCACCTCGAGACCCTGAGCCGCGGACGCCATCGCCAGCGATTCCTGATCATTCGGATCGCCGCCGAGGACGAGGGCTCGCCGGGTCGGGATCGCCGTCAACGTCGCGAGCATCTCGTCGATGCCTTCGACCGCGAAGCTCTGGGCATTCCGAACTTCGGCCAGTAAGTGGCGAGTAATCATCGCGGGTCCGCGACCGTCGGCGGCGACGCCTTGGAGGGCTCGCAGGGTTTCGTGCACTTCTTCGGTTGGAACCGGCTTGCGGAGGTACCCAGCGAATCCGGCATGCCAGAGCTTTTTGGCCTCGCCGGGGCTGCCGACGGCGGTGGCCATCACCAGCGCTACCGACGCCAAGTGTTGATCGGCCTTGAGCAGGGTGGCGAGTTCCGCGTGTCCGGGGCGGACGGCGTAGTGGGAGAAGATGCAGGCCTGGAACGGGTGTCCAATGGCGGCACCTTCCCGTAGAACGTCGACCACCGATTCGATGTCAGAGGAAAACTCGACGTCCCAGCCCGCCGATTCGACCTGCTCGGTCAGCCGGGTTCGGCTGGTGGGATCGGCTTCCACGATCAAGACCCTGCCGCCCCGGATCGACTGGCCGACGTCGGGCGCTCCGGGATTCTCGGTGACGGGGATCGGCATCGGAAGTGAGAACCAATACCGATTGCCATGCCCCGGTTCCGGTTCGGCCCCGATGTCTCCACCCATCAACCGGACCAGTTCGTCGGAAATCCGGAGTCCGAGTCCCGTCACCCCGAAGGAGCGGTAGGACGAGGCGTCCACCGGCACGTAATCGTTGAACAGATTCCCAAGGCGCTCCGGAGCGATCACTGCGCCGGTATCCTCAACAACGAATCGGATCGCCGGGACTCCGCCTCGTTCCCCGTCTGCCAACACTCGGATGACGACCTCGCCTTGCTTGGTAGCGTTAATGGCGTGGCCGATCAGGTTACCGAGGACTTGTCGGGTCCGGCCGGGGTCACCGATGACGTGCCGGGGGAGTTCCGGGCGGAGATCAACCCGGAGTGCGAGACCGCGCTCGTTGGCCCGGGGCGACAACACACTCGCGGTCTCCTCGATCATCGCCTTGAGATCGAAGGGAATCGGCTCGACGACCAGGCGACCGGCCGAGACTCGGGCCAGGTCAAGCAAGTCGTTCAAGGTGGCCGACAAGCCCTCGCTCGCGGTCAGCATCGAGCTGACGTGCTGGCGTTGCTTGGCGCTCAGATCGTCCTCGAGGAGTAGCCCGGAGGTCCCGATGACCGCGTTGAGCGGGGCTCGGAGCTGTTGGCTCATCGAGAGCAGGTATTCGCCGATACTCGGCCGGTTCGCCGACGTCTCACGGGTGTGCTGATTGATTCCAGTCATTGGTCTTTCGCTCTCATTGCGTGATTGCGCCGGAACGGGCGCCCATCAAACGATCGAGTACTTCGACGACCCGATTCCACTCGGTTCGAATGGCCAGCGCTTCAGTCCAGCCGTCGGATCCCACCGCGGCAGCAGCAGCCGAGCACCGAGCCGCCAAGGGAGCGGCGCCAATGAGGGCGCACATTCCGTTGAGGTCCGTGGCGCTGGCTTTCATCGCCGGCCAGTCGGCTTTCTCGGCGGCCTCTTCAATGGCCTCGACCAGCCCCGGCGCCTCGGTCAGCACGTGCTCGACCAGTTGGGTTCCCAATCCGCCGTCCCCAAGCGACAGCGTCAGTTGCTCGAGGGTTGCGGAGTCGATCGGGGGGGTTCGCGGCTCCGGGCTATGGAGATGGGGTGCGAGTGCTTCGGCGGTCCGGGTCCAGGCGGCATCGAGGGCAAGGACCAGGTCGTCACCAGCGTCGAGGTACTGGGATTCGGCGGCGTCGATCACGTCGCGGCATCGGGCCACGAGGTCGCTAGCGCCGATGACCGCGGCGACGCGGGCCACGGTTTCGGATCCGTCGATGACGGCGCCGATCTCCCCGGCTGTGGCGTGTCCCTTGAGGTCAAGCAGCCGGGCCGGGATTTCCGCCATCGCGGCGCTCGCGGCTCGATGGGCGGCGGGATCTCCGGCGGCCAAGCTCGCGATGAACTGAGCTCCAATGGGAGCCGCGGTTGGCGCGGGGGTGGTGTCATCGAGATTAATGGTGACCGTGGCATCCGCCACCAGCTCGACTCGTTGGGAAGGACGCGCCGGGTGCATCGCGTGGTCCGGCCGGTAGTCATTCTCGACGGCGGGTGATGCCTGGTCGCTGTCCCAGGTGTGGGCCGCTGGGTCGTGATACTCGAGGTCGGCCGGAGCCGCGGGGGGCTCGGCGACCGGGGGCAGGGGCACCGTGATCCAGCGGCGGGTGCCGGCGGGGTCACCGTCGATGCCCGCCACACCGCCTAACGCTTTCGCGAGGGCATGAAGGGCGCGCCACGTCAGGGCGACCTCTCCGGCGGGATGTTCTCCGGTCGTCAGGACGGTGCCGATGGTGGCGATGGTCTCCGGGTTCGTCGGGGTCCGATCGTCGATCGCGATCCGAATCTGTTCGGGCCGGCCCCGATCGGGCTGGTCCGCCCGAAGCATGGTCCGGCCTTCGGCGGAGGAGCCAAGGAGCAGGTCGATCGCCGCCTTGAGCAACACCTGGTCGCCCATGACCTGCTCGGGCACGCCGGGTACGATTGACAATTCCTTCGTGCCCGCCGAGACCTGGAGGAGGGCAAAGAGATCGCAAGGAGCCGACTCGGTACCTAACGTTCCAGCCATCCCCCGTCCGATGTAGTCGAGTTGCTGGGCGGCGACTGGGTCGGCGGCCAACCGGGGCGCGAGGCCGCTGAGAAACCGCCCGTCGGTGCTCCGGCGATGGGCGAGTGTCCGGGCCGCCTCCGCGACCTTGGCCGCGGCCTCCTGGGCTCCGGTCAAGTCGGCCACGAGGCCGATAACGCGGGAGGGCAAGCCGGGCCCAACAGAGGTCACTTCGCCGCTCAAGCGGAGCCATCGGAAGCCGCCGTTTCGCCGGACCCGGACGTCGGCCGTCAGGCTCCGGGGGCTCGGCAACTCGGCCTCCAACCACCCGAGAACCACGGCGGCGTCGTTCGGATCGAGCCGGGCGGCCAGGGCGGCGATCGGGGTCGGGAATTCACCAGCCTGGTAACCGACCAACTCCCGGAACCGGGCGGTAACGGTCCACTCGCCGGATCCGAGATCTCGCTCCCAGGCTCCTTCGGTGACGACGTTGGCGAGTCGCTCGAAATGTTCGCCGAATGATCGGCTGTTCGACACCAGCCGATTCACGGCTTGGACGACGGCGTTCCACTCAGCAGCGGCCCCGATCGATCCGATCAATCCCGGGGTTTGACCGGTGTGGACCGGGGCCAAGACCTGTGACAGTCGTTCGACCGGGGCCACGAGGAATCGGCGAGCGGCGAAGTAGCCGGCGGCTGCCAGGCCGAAGACCGCAAGGATCCCGAGCCCGGCCAGCGACCGGATTCGGCCTTCGAGCGACCGAAACTCGCCTCGACCAGTGGTGATGGTCGCCAGGGTATTCTGCTGAGCAAAAATGTCGGACAAGGCGAAGTTGACTTGAATGCTGTCGCTGCTGGCCGCCGGCCCCACTTGGGTTCGGAACGCCTCCTTGGCCGGCTCAAGCGCCGTCAACTCGACTCGGCCTGGTCGTCCATTGACCCCGGGGGCGATGAGATTGGGGTTAAACGGCTGAGCCACCACGACATAGCCGCGGATCGGCTGGTTCGCGGCGGTATAGTTGGTGGGCAGGACTGGGGCTCCGGCGACCCAGAACAGTTGGTCTCCCTGGCGAATCAAGCCGACCGAGGGCTCTCGATTGTCGAGGACTCGGAAGAGAGCGTTGCCGGCGACCGTCTCGAGTTGTGACTGCCCGGCGTCGGCCCAAGCGTAGAGGCGTTTGCCGCCCAGATCGTACACGCCTACGAACCGATCGCCGTACTGGGCCGGAAACTGCCCAGCGAAGGTGGGTCGAATGAAAGTGTCCGGGGGAGCGGCGCCGCGGGCCAGCAGCTCGTAGAGTCCGTCGGAGAACGCCGCATTCATCATCCGGTCGCGGTCGCGGCCAACCAACCGATCGAGGCGGAGCCGCGCGTCGGCGGCCATCCCGGCGTATTGCGCCCGTTCGAGGTCGCGGATCGCTCCGCCGGTCCGGGCCAGTACTAATCCGCCGAGGAGGATGACAGCCGCGGCGGCAATCGCCGCCGCCGCCGCGGTCTTCGCGCCGAGACCGGACAGCCGGGGTCGATGCGAACGCTTGCCCGGAAGCTGCCGGCCCCCGTTCGTGCGGGGCGGCTTGACCTCGGTATCTCGGGTTTGCGGTCCGTCGAGCGCCATGCTTCCTAGCCCTTATCGTTTCGTTTACGGATGGTCCGGTCCGACTCTATTGCATAAGTTGGGCTTGTTTTTCGCCCAACGTAGATGGTCGTGTCGTGGTGTCTGAGTTATGTTCACTTCTGCTGTTCCATTGTTATGCGGAGTTGCACGTATAACTCCGTTTGTCAATATGACGGTGTTCTGCTATTCAATTGCTTGTCCTGCAACAGCATGCACATCTCTTAAAAGCCGAGTAATGTTTGGTTCTTTGGAGGCTATGTTGTCTAGTTTGACAGTGAAAAGGACCGGGTGTGCACCCGAACGTCGGTTGCCAAGCAACCGAGGCCGAATGCTCAGAGGGCCGTCAACACTTGAATTTTGCGGGGTTCTGAGGTCGCCGTGTGCTTCAGCTACTTAGCCCCGACCTCAATCGGGATTCGAAGAGCGGTCGTCTCCCACCGGAGCACTAGCCGGGCTGGCCCGGTATCGCTGGTAACTTCAGCCGAGATCGACAGGGCCTCGGAGAATGTCGCCGAACGCTCGGCCAGGAGGATCATCCGGCCAATCTCTTGGCCGGCTATTGAATCGGTATACTCCGATTCGATACCCCATTGAGAGGTCGCTCGGTTGAGCACCACTTCCCACGTTTCGGGTCCCGGCACGGTGTAGAGTGACGCCTTGCCGTCAGCGACCATCAGGCCGGCCACCCGAATCGGACCGCTCGACCGGATGGTGGTGGGTTCGTTAGCTCCCGTCCGCCAGAGCCGGCCGTACGGTACGGCCCCACCGCCGAGCATCTTGCGGCCTTTGGCTCGGGGGGCGCCATAACAGACCTTGATGCGGGTCTTGCCGAGTTGGAACACCAGTGCCTCGGTCGGGCTTTGACGCGGGGTGTACGAGGGGAGCCACCCCCAGTTCCGGCGGCAAGGGAGATAGGTGCCTAACCGGCCGCCCCAATCGACTCCCACCATCAGCGCTAGGGCAGCCATCCCGAGCGCTCCACTCCAAACCGCCTTTTTCACCAACCCTCGCGCCGCCGGAGCTCAGTGAGGTGCGCCACATGATGCGACCCATGCCACGCGTATGTCGCAATCAGGCCATCCAGGGTGACCCGGGCTTGGCTCTCAGGGTGAAAATAGGTCCGGGCAAACTGATCGGGCGGGATCGACGCCAGCAGCGCCGTCCACCGGCCATGGAGATGGTCCAGGAGGGCGAGCGATCCTTCGATCGGCCCCCGCGAATCGGGGAGCTCGGCCCACCGGGCCTCCAGGTACGGTTTGATCGTCGGGTTGTCTTCGGTCAGGGCCAACTTGGTTCGGGTGTAGGCGTGGATATGGCTGTCCGCCAGATGGTGGACCACCTGCCGGACCGTCCATCCCCCGGGCCGATAGGGGGTGTCCTGTTGGCGGGTGGCCAAGCCGGCCACCGCCGCCCGCAGCCGGACCGGAAGCGACGCCATGCTCGCGATCAAAGCCGCCCGGGCCTCGGGGCTGAGCTCTTCGGGGACCGACAGGGACCCGATCGGATACTGGAGGTCGGTCATGTTCGGTTCACTCGGTTCGGCGACGATCGGCTAGGCTGGCCTCAAACACTGCCCGGGCTCGGACGAACGCGGCGAGGGCGGCCAGCACAATCAGGGCCTCGAAGGCCACGAACGCCAACTGTTCGCGTTCGTACAGTTGTTCCTTCCACATCCCAACGATCCGGCCGAAGGCGAGCCCGCCACCCGACAACATCGCGGCGCCCAGTCCGGCCCGGATCCACCGCGGTCGGGTGCTCGCGACCAGGAAAAACACCCCGAGTCCCAACTGAAGGCCGCCATCGACGGCCCGAATCGAGACTGGATTGAGTCCTTTGGATCTCAGCATCAAGGCGCCTGCAGCACCGGGGGCGTTTAAGAAAAATGCGACCCCTATTGCCAGGAAGAACAACCCGACGAGCGCCAACACCGTGCGGGGAAATCGCACGCTAGTACCGCGACGGCGGCGGGACCGAGCCGGGCCGCCGAGTCTGGCCGGCCGGGGGTGCCGAAATAGTGACCCCTTCCTTGCTCACTGAGAACTGGCCGTCCGGCGGCACCTGGACGTACAGGTCCCGCCCGGTCTTCGTGAGGGCCGGGTATTTTCGCCCGACTGAGGCCATCATCGGTGCCAAGAGGAATTCTGGGAAGGGAAACCCGTTGATGCTGAGGCCCCGAAGCCAAAACCGAACGACCTCGGGGCCGGTTCGCTCTTGGATCACATCGGCGATGATGACGGTGCTTGGATCCACCTGGGCGACGAGTGGGCCGAGGAGGGCGCGAGTTTCCGGAGGAAGATCGGCGAGTCGGCCGGAGACCTCGATGTGGGTGGAATCGATCCCAATGGCGATACCGAGGCTGTCGGGAATCGGACCGGCGCCGAGTCTGGCGAGGAGGTAGGAAGCCCAATCACCCCCATCGATCAGCGCCTCGGGCTTCTTTCGATCCAAGAAAACAGAATCGACCTGCGAGGCCGCTCGAAGCACCCCCTCATTGGATAACCGGCCGGGCGTCGGAGCCGATTGCCCCGGGGTTTGCGCCGCCGCCGCGGTGGCCCCCGCCAGCACCAGAGTCAGCAACAGGAGCTTCATGCCGGTTTGGGTTCCTCGGATTTTGACAATTGCCACGCCAGCAGGATTGCCCCAACCGACACCCCGATGTCTGCGACATTGAAGGTCCAGAATCGGGTCGAACCGATTCCAATATCGATGAAGTCCACGACCCCCCGGGGAGACCGGAACCGATCGATCAGGTTGCCAAGCGCGCCGGCGATGACCAAGCCCAGGGCCAGCACCTTGAGGGTGTCCCGGCTATTGCTCTTGCGGTAGAGGTATGCCAGAACGGCGATCTCGATCGCCGCGATCACGCTGATGATGAGCCGGGAATGCTCCCCTAGCGAAATGCTCATCGCGGCCCGGGGGTTGTACGCGAGGGTGAAGCGAAATAGGTCCCCGAGTACCCGCTCTGGTACCCAGGGAACCAAGTGTGCCTCCGCGAGGCCCTTGGTGGTGCAATCGGCCAGCAGCAGCAGGAGTATCGCCGGGTAAAAGACCCGCGCCTTGGGACCGATCGTCATGGATTCCAAGATGCCAGACTTGCCCGACGAGGGAAAGGGCAGCCGGATTCTAGATCGTAGCCCGGAACGTCGGGGCAAACCGCGCCTTGGTCGCCTGTTCGAAGCCGGCGGCGAGCTGGAGGAGTCGGCCCTCGCTCCAGGCCCGCCCCATGAAGGACAGGCCGACCGGGAGCCCGCCGACCTGGCCCATCGGGACGGTGATATTCGGGTAACCCGCTACTGCCGGATAGACTGAGCTGCCGCCGGTGAATCGATCGCCGTTGATCAAATCGATCGGCCAGGCCGGCCCCGCGGTGACGCCGACGATGGCGTCGAGCCGGTGCTGGGCAAGGTGTCGGTCGAGCCCTTCGGTTCGGGCGAGCCGTCGGCAGGTGGCCAGGAGCTTCCGATACTTGGGGCTGCTCATTGGGCCAAGCTTGACGGCGAGGTCGAAGGTTTCCTGAGCGAAGTGGGGCATTTCCCGGCTCCGATTGGCCAGGTTAAAGGCAATCAAATCAGCTAGGGTTCGATGGGGCACAGTCTTGCCTAACGTGGCGAGGTAGGCCTCGACCCCCGCCTTGAATTCATAGGCCAGGACCTGCCACTCGGTCGCGCCGAGCGCCGCGGGATCGGGCAGGTCGACCGGATCGACGACGATGGCGCCGGCCGCCTTGAGCGCGGCGATCGCATCATCGTAGACCGATTCGGTCTTGGCGCTGACGGCCAGGTACTTTCGCATCACGCCGATTCGGGCCCCCCGCAAGCCGCCTTGATCGACGAACCGCCGGTAATCGGTTTCGGTATGCCCCCGGCTCGCGGCGGTAGCGGAGTCGCGCGGGTCGACACCGGTGAGCGGACCAAGGAGGGTCGCCGCATCCGCCACCGACCGACACATCGGACCGGCCGTGTCTTGGGTGCTCGAAATCGGAATGATTCCGGCCCGGCTCCACAGCCCGACGGTCGGCTTGATCCCCACCAGACCATTCAGCGACGAGGGGCAGACGATGGATCCATCGGTTTCGGTGCCGATGGTAATCGTGGCGAGGCCCGCGGCGCCGGCCGCCCCCGATCCCGCGCTCGAGCCACACGGATTGCGGTCGAGGACGTAGGGGTTCTTGGTTTGGCCGCCCCGCCCGCTCCAACCGCTCGACGAGCTGCTCGATCGGAAATTGGCCCATTCGCTCAAGTTGGTCTTCCCGAGTAACACGCATCCAGCCGCCCGAAGCCGCTCGACGATGAACGCATCTTTGGGCGCGATGGACCCTTCGAGGGCTAACGACCCGGCCGTGGTTTGCATCCGGTCGGCTGTATCGATGTTGTCTTTGATCAAGACCGTGATGCCGTGCAGCGGTCCTCGGACCCGCCCAGCCTGGCGCTCCCGATCGAGCGACTCGGCAATCGCGATCGCCTCCGGATTTACTTCGATCACCGAATTGATAGCAGGCCCCCGCCGATCAATGCTCTCGATCCGGCCGAGGTACATCTCGGTCAACTCCCGCGCCGAGTAGGTCCCCGCCTGCATCCCCGCCTGGAGTTCCGCCACCCCGGCCTCGGCACTTGGGAGCTCGGCCCTTGGGACTCGGAACTGGGCTTTGGCGAGCCGATTGCCGAGGCCCGGGGCGCCGAGAACCGTGGCGACGACGAAATGGCGACGTTTCATTTTCCGCTCCGTTTGGTCTTCGAGAGGGTGCCGTGGCGGGTCACGAACGTGAAACCCTTGAGAGCCTCGCGGCGCGACAGCGGGGATAACTCACCCTGGTGGGTTTCGAGATACCGGCGAACCCCGTCCGGATTGGCTTTGGCATGTTCGCGCAACGCCCAGCCGATGGCCTTGCGCAGCCAAAACTCCGGGGCCTTGAGCGACGGCGCGATACAATCCTGGAGCAACGCGACGTCGGTCTGCTCCCGGAAGCTGATTTGGCTGATGATGGCGGCAAGACGGAGCCAAATGTTCTCGTGCCGGGCCCAGGCCCGGAGTGTGGGTTTGATCCGGTCCGGGTAGGTGGCGAGGAGCACCGCGACCCGATGGGCGAGGCTGTCGACGTAGTCCCACCAGGCCCCCTCCTGAATCATCCGCCGGTAGAGCGGCAGCGACGCGAGGGAGATAAATCGTTGGTACGGTGGATGGGCCGCCAACTCGATCGCGGCGTAGCGTTCTTCCCGATGAGTGGCTTGGTCCCACAGCTCGGCAATAATCCGACGCCAATCAGCAGCCATGCTGATCGGATGGGCCGCGAAGACTTCTCCGCAAATCTTCCGGAGCTGGGGGGCCGCCACACCGTAGAACGGCATCGCGGACTTCATGTAGGCCTTGGCTCCCGCGGCTGCGGTGGCATTCTTGTGCCGGGCGAGTTGAGTCCGAATGGCCTTGGCGATGGGACTCAGGTCCGTGGGCATGAAGCAGTCCGTGTCAGAAAAGGGTTCATCGTCGGCCGGGAGCCGCCGGGAGGGGTTGCGGCCGCAGAATCCGCTCGACCATGTGGGCCAGTCTGGCGGTTGCGAATGGCTTGCTCAACACCGCATCAATGGCGGGCTGAAGGGGTCGATCGATGGCGTCAGGGAGCCCGGTCGTCAGTAGGAACTTGGTTCCCGGCGCCGCGGCCTTGACGTCGCGGGCGAGGTCGAGGCCGGTCTTCTCCGGCATCGTCAAATCCGAAATGACGAGATCGAACCCGGCGGGGTCGGCCAAGAACATAGCCAACGCCTCGGCTGCGCTCTGAGCGGCAGTCACTCGGTAGCCCAGCCGCTCAAGCATTCGTTTGCCGACTCGGACAATCGCCGGTTCGTCGTCCACCAGCAGGATATGTTCCCCGCGGCCGCGTGGAATCGGTTCACTGGTCGGTGCTTCGGCCGGCTCGAGCACCGGGAAGTACAGGTGGAACGTGGTGCCTTGACCAAGGGCACTCTCGACCAGAATCGCGCCGTCGTGATCCTCAACGATCCCGTGGACCACGGCCAATCCGAGACCGGTGCCCTCGCCCGGTGCCTTCGTGGTGAAGAACGGCTCGAACATCCGGGCGACGATCCCCGGTTCCATCCCGACTCCCGTGTCCGAAAACGAGAGTCGGAGGTAGCGGCGTTCCGAGAGCTCCACGTGATCGGCGGCGAGCGCTCTATCAACCAGTACGACGGCTTCCCGAATCGTGATTGTTCCGGGCTGACGGCCGATGGCATGGGCCGCATTCGCCGCGAGATTCATCAGGACCTGGTGCAGCTGCCCGGGATCGGCCTCGATCTGAGGGGCGTCGGCCGTCAACTGCGCCACGAGTTCGATCGTACTGGGCAGCGACGCTCGGAGCAAGACCACGGCTTCTTCGATGACCGACCGGAGCCCGACGGATTGCCGGGCCGGCTCCCGTTTCCGACTGAAGGTCAAAATCCGCTGCACCAGGTCTCGAGCGCGGTTTGCCCCTCGAATCACTTCAGCCAGATTGGAGGCCGCGGGGTGCCAGGTGGCGAGGTCCTCGAACGCCATTTCGGCGTTCCCCATGATGCCCATGAGGATGTTGTTGAAGTCGTGGGCGATCCCACCGGCTAAGGTACCGATTGCCTCCATCTTTTGGGCCTGGACCAACTGGGCCTGAAGGACCGCGCGCTGGGCCTCGGCGTGGCGTCGCTCCAACTCGGCGCCGGCCCGGGCGGCAAACAGCCGGAGAATCGTGGCGACCCGATCGGAGCGCTCGAGCGGTTTGCCATCCATCACCGCCATCAGGCCGAGCGGCCGGCCGTTGGGGCCGAACAGGGGTACGCCGAAGTAGGAGTCAATCCCGAAGTCCCGAAAGATCTGGCAGTCGGGATAGGCTCTGAGGGCATCGGTAGCGACGATGGTGGAAGTCCCAGTGGCGACAGCCTCACAGGGCGCGCCAGCTAGATCATAATTCATGGGCTCGCCGATGACTCCGTCGGCCGCGAAGGCCACTGTCGCGATCCGCTGTCGGCTCGATCCCTCGAACCCGCCGATCAAAGCGGCCTTGACCCCGAGCGTCTTGGTGAGGGCGAGGACCAACGAACGGAAGAAGTCGTCGCCGACGTAGTGGCCGGTGAGTTGGGAAACGATCCGCTCAATCTCTTCCGCCCCCTTGATCCGGGTGACGTCAACGAGGAGGCCGGTGACGCTACCGGTGTCGCCGGGCGCCCGGTTGAGGGCCACTCGGTCTTGGATCCAAACGACCCGGCCATCAGCGGCCACACCTCGGAACTCGTAGGTATGGTCTCGGCCGGCCGCGATTTCGGCGTCGGTGTAGGCATTGGCGAGGTTGAAATCGTCGGGATGAACGACCTGGCGCCAGAAGCCGGGGGCGAGCCAGTCGGCAAGTGGGTACCCGAGCATCGCCTCGGCCCTGCCGCTCACGTAGGTATAGCGTTTGGCCCGAAGGTCGTATTCGTAGACCACCCCATCGACCCGCGCGATCAACTCTCGAAACCGCCGCTGCACGTAATGGAGCTCGGTCTCGGTTGACCGGACCTGGGCGAGGGTGCGGGCGTCCTCGATATGGCGGAGGAGCACGACCGGCAGCCGGTCCAACTGGTGGGAATCAACGACCGCCGCGACGCCGGCCCTCACCAAAGCCGCGTGCTCGGCCACTGGAATGTCGGCCACCACGACGACGGGAATGGCGTTGGGGAGAATCGGAGTTAGGTCCTCGGGGCCGACGGCGCCGCCGAGGACCACTGCGTCCGCGGGGCCGAGCGCGGCCGCGGCCGCTGCAATGGTCGGGACCGAATGGAACACTGGTCGCAGCCCGACGGCGGCACAATAGTCGCCGAGTTGGGCTTGGACCGGTGCGGGAATTCGGACCAGGAGAATTCGCACCTCGTAAAATACCCTTGACCCGGCCTAATGAGGTACGGCCAGTCGCTGGCGGCGTATCCAGCGGGCCACTAGCTTGTCCCGACTCGATACCGGAGCAACCGATGGATAGCCAGGGGTTTTCGTGGACAGGGATTTTCGGGAGATTCGCCGCTGCGCTGGGGTTGGTCTACGGCACCTTCAATCCTGAAGGCTACTCGTTCTTCCACTGGGCCATTAATCCGATGATTCGTGGTCAGATGGAGATCGCCCGCCAGCAGCTGCCGGTCAAGCTGCTCGGGGCGTTGCTGCTCGTGGCCATTTGGATCTTCTTCCTCAAGGCGACCCGGCGGTCGATTGGTTGGATGGGCGCGACCCTGATGTTGGGGATCCTCGGGGCGCTGGTGTGGGCCCTGATCGATTGGCACGTCCTCAATCCGACCAGTAGCCGGGCGATTGCCCACGTTGTGCTGGTTGCATTGGCGCTGGTGCTCACGATCGGGATGTCGTGGTCGCATGTGACCCGGAAGGTCACCGGCCAGGTTGATACCGACGAAGCTTAGACCGGCGCCGAGGTAGGGGGCGGGCCCGGCCGGCGAATCCAGCGCCGGACGACCCACCCGGCGACTAGCACGATCGCCCCGAGGCAAACCAACGGTACCACCAGCGCCAGGACGACGGTCGTGATTCCGCCGATGGCTTCCACGGTGGCCACCACGGGGTTGGCCAGCCCGCCGGTGGCGAGTCCGGCTTTGGCCCGGAGCAGCACCGTGGCCCCTTGAATCAACCCGGCCGCACCGCCGCCTCCGATCAGGGCAATGGCCCACCGAAGCACCGGCGGGACATCAATGACGACTGCGGCGGTGGTGATGACGCCCGCGATCATAGCGGCCGGCGTGGCGAGGGCATCAAGGGCGTGGTCGAGCCACGGGACGTAGTAGGCCACGATTTCGAGCCCGGTGGCCGTTCCCAAGGCAATGGCAGCCGGGGTTGTGGCAACCCACGAAAAGTCCGCTCCGACCGACAGGTGGCCACTCAACGAGGCCAACGAGAGCCCGAAGAGGGGCAAGAAGACCCGAAACCCGCAGGCGGCGGCCAAGCCCAAACCCACGGCAACTCCGAGCAGCGCCTCCGTCATCGGTCGAGTTCGCCTCGGGCGTCCCGCTCAAAGCGATTGTCCAGATAGTAGTGTTTTCCCTGCCACCAGGCCGCGAGGCTCGCGCCCAAGTAAAGCAATGGAAAAGCGGGACCCCATTGCTCGAACTGGGTCACGTGGACCCGCTCATGGTCTCGGGTCTCGTCGAGGGTTGATTGATCGAGGGCGAGCACTGCATGCCCGATCGTGATGGCGGCAACCCGGCCCGGCGGCAATCGGCCCAGGATTGCGGGCAGGATCCCGCCGCTCAGTTCGAGAATGCCGTTCCGGACGGCCACCCGGCCACCGGTCAAGACCACGGGCGGGATCCAGGCCGCGGCCACGAGGGTCCAGGGGCCGGCCCACAGGTACCGCACCAGGGTCGGGATCAAGGGACGGCTTTGATGACGGCTCGAATCGACTCAGTCCACGCCGCCGCGCTGTCCGGGGGGATAAACGACCACACCTCTTTCGACCCGTCGGTGCCGGCGGAGATCTTGACCCGGTCGGCCTCCCGGGCGACGTCGTAAGCTCGTCGGCTTGCCGGGGTGATTTCGAGTCCCACTTTTTCGTTCTTGTAGATCAACACGCTCTGGCGAGTGACGATGATCGAGGCGAGGCGATCTTCCCACCCGTTGTGGGTGTACCGGAACCGGACGTTGGCCGCCCGGTGGACGACCCCTTCCGTGGCAAAGGCGGTTTCCTGGGCCGCAGTGAGCCGGCTCGTGTCACGAGTCTGGCAGGCCGCCAGGCCGACCGCCAACCCAACAAAACCCGCCCGGTGCAGTATTTTCATGGGTGATCGTAAGGTATTGCTGTTCCACAGATCGAACCAGGGATTGGCATGACGAGACATGGCTGGGTTGCGGTGGTGTTGGTGGGACTGGTGGCGGCCCGGGCGGCCGCGGCTCAGAGTCGGCTGTCGGATGCTCCCGATCCACTCGTGGTGTCACGAGCCCTCGACTCGATTCGGGCCGATCGTGAAGCCGCCTCCCGGTCCCGAGGCGAGTCCGACGGGCGGGCCGCCACCGCCGAGGCGCGGCTGGCCGAAGCAACGGTGCAGGTGGAACTCCTCAAGACGGACCTGACCGCCCTCGAGGGGCGGCTCAAGGCCGCTAAGAAGGAGAAACGGGAAGCCGACAAGACCGTCCTTGAGTCCGACAAGAAGGATCTCGAGCGCCGCCGGGAACTCTGGGAGCGGCGCCGCGATCTCCGTCAGGCCGAGTTCGAGTTGTACCGGTCGGAGGTCGCCTGGT
>JAYVJS010000498.1:0-2506 GCA_043769075.1 Gemmatimonadota bacterium
CCCACCTGACCGACGGCCAGATCGCGACGATCCCGCCGCCGCTGGTGGATGACATGGCCGACGGGATGCTCCGCGGGATGGAGCGGATGCGGTTCTATATCGAGAGCGGCATTACCACGACCCGCGACGTCGGGTCGCTCGACGGAATCTTCCGCCTCCGGGCCTGGGTGTCCGACCATCGGCTGACCGGACCGCGGATCTTTGCCGCCGGACGGCTGATCACCGGGCCCGGCGGCCATAGCGCCGAGGGGTTGGGGTCGACCCCGGACCACGGGAATTTCCGGATTGCGAGCGGCGCGGACGATTGGCGGAAGGCGGTCCGCGAACAATTCGACAAAGGCGCGGACTTCATCAAGGTGACCAGCCACTTCAGCCGCGACGAGATCAAGGCCGCGGTCGAGGAGGCTCACGCGCTCGGCCTCAAGATCACCTGCGATTGCGAGACATTCTATATCGATTGGGCGGTTGATGCCGGGGTCGACATGATCGAGCATCCGCTCCCGCGCACCGATGAAGTGATTCAGAAAATGGCCGCCAAAGGTGTGGCGTCCGATCCGACGCTCGTTCCCTACATGTACATCTTCGATGACGACGGCGGCTACTTCGGCTCGACCTCGCGCCGGTTCACGTTCGGCAAGGAAGCGAATCTCGACGTGCTCCGCCGGCTCAAGAAGGCCGGCGTAACCCTCGGCGTTGGGACGGACTTGGTGACCGATTGGTATCGGCGGCTGCCGGCGCCGTACCTGATCGAACTGAAGAATCTCGTCTCGGTGGGCTTCTCAATTACCGAAGTGCTCGGCCTTGCCACCAAGACCAACGCGATGCTGCTCGACATGGACGACAAGCTGGGTACGCTGGAAGTTGGGAAGCTGGCCGACGTCTTGGTGGTCCGGGGGAACCCCGACACCAACCTCGACGACCTGACCAAAGTCGAGTGGGTCATTCGCGACGGGGAGGTTGTGGTGCAAGGGGGGACGGCCGTGATGCCGAAGCGGAGCCGGGCCGACCTCGCGCCGGCGAAACGTTACTGAAGCCCGCGGCCGCCGATGACGCCGGCGCGAGTGGCGGAGATCTCGAGTAGGGGCACGGTCCGCGCCTCAGCCACCTCCGCCGGGGTGAACTGCGCGATCCGTCGGGCCACCGCCGCGCCCCCGAATCGGCGCAGGGTGTAGTTCAGGACCTCGGCCGTGCGCTCGGGTTCTAGGCTCGTCTGGGTGACGCCCGGCACCCGGAGGATGTAGGCTCGCCCGCCGGGCAGCGCCGCGAGCCGGGCCAGGTCCTTTCGGAGGTCGGGGACCTGGCCCTCGAGGCCGGCCCCGTTTTCCCCGTGACACCCCATGCAGTGGATGAAGTAGTTCTGCTCGGCCAGCGTGAGTTCCCCGCTCGGCGCGGGGTGAGCGCAGGCCGCGGCCAGCCACAGGAGCGCCGCCGGCAGCGCGCGTCGCCTCATTTAGGGGCGACTCCGACGATCCGGGACACGGTGCAGTGATACGGCACCCCGACCTTGCTCCCCACGCACCAGTTGTAGTCGTTTGCCGTGCTCGGCTGGTAGAGCGGGCGGTCGCCCTCATTGCGGTTGCACAGACACCGCCCGCACGAGCTCTTGCCGCAGCAGTCGTTGTACGAGACGATGTAGTTCCGGCCGTCCGAGGCGTTCCGGCAGGAACCGACCCAGGTCAGCGCCGCCGCTTCGGTTCCCGGCGGGCAGGCGATGGCGGAGCCTCCGCAGCAGGCGCAGAGAAAACCGTCGATGGCGCAGTAACGCCAGTAGTCGCAGGAGTTCTCATCCGGGGCCGCGGCGCCACCGGCCGACCCGGTTCCGCGCGCGATCGGGAGGAGCGGCACCGCCGCCGCGCCCACCAAAAATCCGCCTAACGACCGGAGCACGCTCCGCCGCGAGACCGTCTGGGCCAGGTGCCGGGTGAGCCGTTCGACCACGTCATCGTATCGAGCCATTGACCTTCCTCCTCTTTCTTCAGGCGACTTCCCGCCGCGCCGACCGCTCGAGGAACTCCTGGAGCGATCCGACGCCGCGGTCCTTGGCCTCAAACAGACTGTCGAGGTGTTCCCGGGAATTGACCAGGCCGGTAGCCCGGACGATGCCTAACGGGTCGAGCAGAACGGCGTGGGGCAACCGCCCCGCCCCGTACGCGAGGCCGAGCCGCTCGGACAGCACGTAGGGGAACTCCCCTAACGACTCCGCGGCGACGAACGCCTCGTGCTCGGCCCGCGGCCCGTCGCTCGCGAGCACCACCTCGACCGGCGGCGCTTCCCGCCGCCGGATGGCTCGGAGGGCCGGGAGGAGCGTCTTGCAAATCGGGCAGGTGGGCGAGACGAACATTACCAGCGTGTCGGCCCCGCGCCCGGTCCGCCCGCCGATCCGGAGCGTGGGGCCCCCGAGCGTGTCCACCGTGATGTCGGGCGCGGGTTCTCCCGCCTGGAGGCCCTTCTGCAACGACAACGCTCCGACCGGCTGGAGCCGCTCGTGCAGCACCCCGATTTGCCG
>JAYVJS010000499.1:0-19578 GCA_043769075.1 Gemmatimonadota bacterium
GCCAGGTCGCAGCGTCGACCTCCCAGCCGAGGACAACCCCGGTGCCGCCGTAGTCGTCATTCGGCTTCAAGACGAGCCGGTTTTGGTTGGCGGCGACGAACGGGACCAGATCGATCGCAGCGCCGTCGATCAGCGTCTTCCGCTCTTCGACGATCCGGGTCCACGGTACATGCTCGGCGATGACGTCTCGCTCGGCCGTGCTGAAGAGCCGGGCATTCCGCTCGTCCGATAGGACCGCCAGGCTGGCCTTCTTATGGAGAATCTTGCATCGAAACGGGTTGGTCATGCAGACCGCACCATCCCGGACCGCCCGGACCATCGGGTGGTCGAGGCCTCCGTCCGCCACCAGTTCGTTGATCAGGACCCGTTTGTAGATCAAGTCGATTTTGACCCCATTGGCGTAAAGCGCACCTCCCCGATACTCGACCTCTCGCGGGTCTCCGATGACACATTTGACCCCGAGCGACTGGAAGTAGTCACGATAGAGCAAGAACTCGCTCATCGTGGGTACTTCCTTCCAATCGAGAATCCCGATTGTCGGGGTGGTTCGGCTTCCGGAAAAGCGCTGGTAGGCCTTTCGTAGCGAATGGAGGACGTTATGGCGGGCCGGAAGCGCGCTCACGGCAAACTGGGTTCGGAACTCCCGCATGATCGGGAGGGCCAGGAACAGCTCGCTCAAGGCGTCGTTGTAGGCCGACCCCGCCGGGGTTTCCGCGTTGTATTCAGTAAACCTGAGCTTGCCGTCGTCGGGCGAAAAGAACGCATCGAGCCTCGACACCGGCGACGCGTCGGTCCGCGGGTCCTCGAGCACCAAGGTCCGCTCCCAGTCCTCGAGTCGAAACTGATCGAGGACGGTGGGGTCCGCCAAGGCGGCGTTCAGGGCGGTGTTGAAAGCCCGGAGCAGCAGGGTGATCCGCTCGCGCATCAGGTCGTACTGCGGCCGGGAGAGAAAGCGAGGGCGAATGACCGTGCAGAGGGGGCGGTCGCCGAACATGAGGCCACGACGGGCCAGCTCGGCGTTGAGCCATTCGCCGGACTCGAGTCCGATCGCAGAGGTCGCGCTCTGGTGCCAGGCCTCGATCGCGGCGGTGGTCATGACCCGACCGGCCGCCCCTTCAGGAAGTTGGCCCAGCTCGGTTTCGGTGTCGTCGGTGGGGCTTTGGCCAACTTGATGGCCATGTCTGCCATGGCCTTGACGACCCAATCGAAATGGGCCGGGGTCAGGGAATAGATGTCCATATCGGGCGCCGGGTTCATAAAGTCGATCGCATAGGGGATTCCGTCTTTAATAGCCCATTCGACCGAGTTCATGTCATAGCCCAGCGCCCGCACGAGTGTCAGTGAATCGGCCACCACCCTCTTGTGGAGCGCGGGGGGCAAGAAGTCGAGCTCGGCGTGGTACTTCCGGGCCTTGGGGTCATACTTGATCGGGTAGATCACCTCTTGGCCGATGCAGAGGCAGCGAACAAACTCATCCCATTCGATGAATTCCTGGACAATCATCGTCAACAGTCCGGACCGGTCGTAATTGTAGAGCAGCTCCTCGATGGTCTTGCAGACGTAGACCTCCTTCCAGCCCCCGCCGTGGGCGTCCTTGAGGATGCACGGCAACCCGACGTGATCGACGATCGCCTGCCAATCGAGCGGAAACTGGAGATTCCGGAGACTCTCCGAATGGACGATCCCTGGTACATACTCCTTGTTCGGAAGCACGACGGTTTTCGGATGGGCCAGCCCGAGAGAGGTGGCCAGCGTCGCGCCGAAAAACTTGTCATCGGCCGTCCACATGAACGGGTTGTTGATGACGGTGGTACCCTGGAGGGCCGCGTGCTTCAAGAAAGTCCGATAGAACGGAACCTCATGGGAAATGCGGTCGATGATCACCCGATACTCGGGGGGATCATCCATTCGGGGGGCGCCGAGGGTCACGTACTCAGCGATCACGCCCTGGTCACGGCTGGCGACCTCTTCGATAAACGCGGGCGGCCAACTCCATTCGCGGCCCACAACGAGGCCGATCTTCTTCTGGTCTTCGGGCATCCGGCGGGTCCTGCGTTAAAGGGTTCGGATCTCATTTTCTTACGCGAATGTACGGCGGTTCCCGGGTCTCGGGAAGCGGCTCGGCGGCCTAGATTCCACCAGGCCGGGGCCCGGCTCGGAGCGGGTCGAGGTCGCCAACCAGGAAAGGTAGGCACCGGCTGAACCGACGGCCCCAGGTGGCCTCGTCGTGGATCCCACCGTCGTCTTCGACGTACTCGAATTCCGCCGCGGTGGCCGCACTTTGCTGCTCCAGGATATCGCGAAGGGCCCGGGCGTCTGCCACGGCGCCCTTCGGTTCTTGGAGCCCGATGTCGAGGTAGAGCCGTCCGACGGCCAAGGCGGACCAGGTGTCGACATAGCGGAGTATCGATCGCCCCGCGTACCAGAGTGATGGGCTCAATACCCCCGCGGCACCAAACACGTCGGCGAACCGGTACAGGCCATAAAGGCTGATCAAGCCGCCCATTGACGACCCGGCGATTGCGGTGGCGGCGCGGGCCGGATTGGTCCGAAAGTCACGGTCGATGATCGGCTTCAGGGTTTCGGTCAGGAACGCGAGGTAGCGATCTCCACCGCCGCCTCCGCGAACTGAATCCGGAAAGGGACTGTACTCGTACAACCGATGTTTCCCTTGATTCGCAATGCCAACCACGATGGCCTCGGTCCCCGCCGTGGCCAGGTCGGCCAACACCGAAGTCAGTTGCCAGTCTCCGGCAAAAGCCGTTGCGGGGTCAAAGAGGTTCTGGCCGTCCTGCATGTAGACCACAGGGTACTGGCTCGTCGAGGTGTCATACGAGGGGGGCAACGCGATCATCACATCCCGGTAGTTTCTGAGCTGCGGGCTCAGGACCTGTCGCCGGATCAAGAGGCGGATGCTCTGATCAATGGAGCCGGGATACGGCTGCCAGGCTGGGTCGACGGGGGGAAGAGTCGGTGTCATGGGGGAGGCGGCTCGAGCCAAATTTAGCCGGAAAGCCCCCACAGCGGTTAAACTCGGGTTCATTCCATTCGCAAGGCAGGGCCAAATGGGTCGGATTCAGGTCGCGATGGTGGCTGGGTGGCTGGTCGGGTCGTCCGGGTTGGCGGCTCAGCAGCGAAGCTCGGTCAGTGTTGCCGTGACGCCATTTTTTGGGTTGGCGAACCCAATGCGGGATTTGCTGCTCCGGCCGGGGCTTGATGCCCTGCGTGACCCTGAATCCCAAGCCCTCTATGGAACGGTCGGGGCACGGGTGACGGTCGACGTGTCGAAGCGATTCGCGGTCGAGGCGGACATCGGCCTCGGGAAAAGCGGGCTCAAGGTCTCGAGTCTCAGTGCCCCGTCGGGCACCAACGTCAAGGTGTCGACGCTGAGCGGCCGACTAGTCTACCGGCTCCGGCCGACGAACGAAGCGGCTTGGTTTGCGGCCCATGCGGGTGTTGCCTCTGTTCGCCGGACGTTCTCGGAGAACTCGGGGGTCCCGAGCCGCATCAGTGACGGATCGAACGTCGGTGGTGTTCTTGGTGCGACCCTCGGCTTTCGGCTCGCCGACCGGGCGGCATTGACGATTACCGCCGATGATTTCCTCTATAATGCCGGCTTCGACGTGCTCCGCAGCGGGGGGACCAAGACTCGGAGCTTGTCGCTCACCCAGAACGACCTTCGGGTGACGCTCGGCGTTCGCTTTGTCTTGGTTGGTCGCTAGGATTTTCCAGGGCGATTTGGCAATACCGAGTTAGAACCTGGTCGTCAGACCACCGAGCATCCGTCGCCCGTTGACCGACCCCCCAAAGAGGGAGTACCGCTGCTGGTTGAAGACGTTGTTGGCCGTGAGATACACCCGGAGGTTGTTGTTCACGGCATATCCAGCGTTGAGATCAACCAGACTTTGGGGTTCGATCCAACCGGCAAAGACGCCGGCCGCCCAGTCGTAGCCCTTCACCATCCGGAAGTTCAACCCTAGATCGAGCCCCTGGCGACCGGCGTAGGTCAACACCACGTTGCCCTTCGCGCTGGGCGTGTTCGGTAGCAACTGGTCGCCGGCGAGCTGTTCCTTGATCGTGAATCGAAACACCGTCAGGTTGGCGTCGGCGCGGAACTCATCGGCCAGTTGAATGCCGGCGGCTAGTTCAAAACCATGCTGCGTGGCTTTTCCGGCGTTGGCATACGACACCACAATAGCCGTCTTGCCGTCCTCTTGGCGGGTCAACCCACGGCCAGCCGTCGCGGTCGCACTTCGGCTCAACAGAATGTTTCGGACGGCCGTGGCCAAGGCGCCACGAAACGCCGCCGGTACCGCGCTCGGTGCCGTCCAAGGCGCAAACGAGCTATTGGCCCCCGGTAGCAAATCGGTGACGAAATCCTTGAGGACGTTGACGTACGCGTCGAGCGAGACGAAGAGCTTGTCCGTCAGGTCGCTCCGGTAGCCGATTTCGAGGCCGGTATTCTTCTCGACCAACAGCTTGCTGTTGCCTCGGGCCCGAATCGGTACTGCCGCAGAATTGTCGAACAACTGCCCCTCGGGAACGCCAACCAAGGCCGGCCCCAGGGCACTGGCCCGGATGCCGGCTTCAAGGGCGGTGAAGTTTACGGGTGCCCCCGCCGCCGCATTGAGAAAGAATTCCGAGTAGTTCGGAGTCTGGAACGCCTTGTTGAAGGTGAACCGGAAGGAGTGCCGGTCGCTTGGGGTGTAGACGAGCGCCGCTTTGGGTGAGAATTGGCCATCGATCAAGCCACCGAGATCGTACCGGCCGGCGAGCACAAGTTTGGTGACGTCACTCAACTTGTATTCGAGCTGGCTGAACAGGGCGTAATAGTTGTCGCTTCGATCATCATCCAGACGATTGATGAGGGTCCGTTGGGTATTGACGCTGTTTTTCCGGAGGGAAGCACCGAGGACGAAACGGCCCCGGTCGCCCGCAAAGGTGTTCTTTTGCTGGGCCTCGAGATGAAACACATCGGACCGTTCCTTCAAGCCGGCGCCCGACGCGAGTGAATACTGTGGCTCTTTGGTGTTCCGGCCGTTCCAGTACCCCATGATGTCAAACGACTTGGCCGCGTAGTTGAAACGGGCGTAGGGCCGAATCGATTTCGTGATCTGGACCCGGCCAATGCCGGTGACGGCCGTTTCATTCTCGGCCACCGCCATCCCGAATTCGCCGGTGGCGACATCGCCACTGCTGGAGTAGTAGTCGAGGCGCGCCGACCCGTAGGTGCTCTTGACGGGGTCGCGCTCGCCGGTCAGAGCACCTGTGACGGGGTCGGCGGTTTGGCCGTTCAAAGGCCGAAGCTCCCGCCGGATGCAGGACGAACAAATCCCGCGGAACAGCAATGAATCGGTCGCGGGCGCGTACTCCCGGCTCAACGCGTAGCCGTCGATGGCGGTGCGGGACCGCGACCAGGTATCGCTTCGATAGTAGCCGACATTGACCCGGTAGCCGAACCGCCCGTCATAGAACAATCCGGCGTGGCGGATGTCCGCCTTGGCGGTCGAGAGCTGGCCGCCCCCTATACTGACCTTGGTGCCGACCACTTCGCGAGCGGTCGGGGTCTTGATGTTCAGGACGCCGGCATAGGCATTGGCGCCATAGAGGGCCGAGCCGGGGCCGCGAACCAGTTCCATCGCCGCAATATCCTCGGTCGGGATCGGAAGGGCATTCCATTCTTGGTTGCCGAGGAACCCGGTGGCCACGTCGCGGCCGTCGATCAACACCAGGACACGGCGATTCAAGGATGAGTTGAATCCTCGAGTATTGACGTTGAAATCGTTGACCCCGTTTTGGGCCAGATCGACCCCGGGGACTGCGGCGAGGGCCAGTGGTGCCTGGCCAGTGATCGAAGTGCTCTGGAGCGTCCTCGCGTCGATGACCGAGATGGCCGCGGGGGCTTGAGTGACTCGCTCAGGGGCCTTGGACGCGGTGGTGACGACGAGATCACTGAGCGCAATGGGATGGGGCTCAAGGGTGGCGTTGGCGGTTACCGAGCTACCCGCAGTGACGGTGACCGCGACCTCGGCTGGCTTATAGCCAAGCCATCTGAACACGAGGATGTAGGTCCCGGCTGGAACCCGGTCGATTTGGTACCTCCCTTGGGTGTTGGTGACCGCGGTGGTCCCGGGTCCTCGGACCCCGACCGTAACGCTCGCCAGGGGGGTCCCATCATCCGATCGCGTGACAGTACCGACAATGGTTCCGGTGCTTTGGGCCAGAACGGCGGTCGCGGCAGGGAATCGGAGGACCGTCAAGAGCAGTGCTGCCAAACCAAGAAAGCGCATAGGCCGTCTTTAAATCGTGGGGGTGAACTTTTGGACCAGGTCCGATTGAACGGGCGGCAATGAGGAAAAAGGTGCACCTCGAAACGGGACGAGGCAAGAGCCGATCGGCTAGCGGGTCAGGGTCAACTTGGTGACGCGGACCCGACCCGGGGCGCTTACCGTAGATCCCGGCTCGGTGTACGCAACGTAGAGGTCGCTGCCGATCAACGCCGTCCGCGGGAACCCTGCGTCCCGGGTCCGGGTGGTGGCTCCGACCGTCCGGGCTGGTTGGGTGTCGCGGCCGGTACCGATTTGGCGGACCCGCCAGACGCCGTCATTCTCCTTGGCCTCGAGCCAGGTGACCGCGCCCCGGCCCGGGCCAGTCACTTGAACATGCACGCGCCCCAACGGATTCCCGTCGTCGATCCGGATCGGTAGTCCAAACGTTCGGCCGCCGTCCTGGGAGAGCGCGGCCTTGACCATCGGGGTGCCGTTGGCCGCGGTGAACCAAGCAACGCCGACGGCGTCGCCCACGGCGGCAATGGACGGTCCGTTGACCGGGCACTGACGCGAGACCCAGCCGTCGTCGCCGACTTTGGCCGGGGCCGACCACTGGCCCCCGATCTGACGCACGATCGCGATGTCCCTGACCTCCTGGTCAGATCGGTCCCGATAGACGGCGACGAGTCCGGCTTTGGCGGCGGCCATCGACACTTGGCAGCACTCGCAGGTTCGGGGGTCGAGGGTCGTCTCGGCTGAGACCGATCCGTCGGGGTTCCAATTCGCCGTTCGAACCGTCATGGCGCCGGCCGAGTCGGTCATTTGCCGCCCGTCGAGCCAGGCCACGGCGACCGCCCCCGTTGCCAGTGGGACCATGGCCGCGAATCCGTGCTCAGTGGCTGAGGTATCTGAGTGGACAGTGACGGGGGCCGACCAGGTGCGGCCTCGATCCTTGGAAGCGGCAAGTCGGATGTGATAGGCGTACGACTTCGCGGCGGTCTTCTCGAGCCAATGCACCACCCATGCTCCGGTGGCCGTTTCGGTGATCGAGGCGAAATCGGCCCAATTGACGAAGAACCGGTCGCTTTCGACGACGGTGACCGGCTCGGACCACTGGTTCCCGACTCGGCTGGTGGCTCGTAAGGCAAACCGCTGGCCGGCCCGCGGCTCGAGCCAACTCAGCAACAGATCACCACGAGCCGTCCGAGTGAGATGTGGCTTGCTGCTGCCCGGTGGGCCGGACCATTCGACGAGCGGGTCACGGACCCCGGCCGGTAGCAGCGTCAGAAGCGTCGCCGCCATCAGGAGCGGAATCGTCATCGGGGGAATATCGCTCTCGGCGAGGCGGTCCGCCATTACCGAGTCGAACGAGCGGGAGGCCTGCGACAAAATGGCCCTAATCGGATAACAGCATGATAATATGGTCTTTAGATCCCATAAGTGATTGAGGCGCATCAAGTCTAAAGGGGGCTTCACGCGACATTAATGAATCCTCAGAGGGCCGGGCGATAGGATCAGGAGGTCAATTCAGAGTCACGAAACCCTTTCAGGAGTGAGACGGCATGCGACGGCGACTAGCGGCGGCGATGATGTTGGTGGCGGCGGCATGCGGGGGCAAGGATGCTCCAGGATCAGCGCCACCCGCGGCGCCGGCGAGTGTAGGCGCCGATGGTCTGACGCCTTTTCAACTGGAGCACGGCATCGGCCCCGTCACCGAGGTCTTGACGCTCGGCGCCCTGGACAAGGGGTTAGCCGACTCGGGCCAGAAGGTGTTTGGCGCCAAGTGTACCGCCTGTCACAAGGTCGGCGAGAAGTACATCGGTCCGGAGTTAGGCGAAGTGTTGACCCGTCGTACCCCGACCTACGTCATGAACATGATCCTCAATCCGAACGAAATGGTCGAACGGCATCCGGTCGCGAAGCAGTTGCTCGCCGAGGCGATGACGTTGATGGCCAATCAAGGTCTGACGACCGGCGAGGCGCGGGCCGTCGTGGAGTATCTCCGAACGCAAGCCACTGGAACGGTGAAAACACAATGAGACAGGGGAATCGAACGATGCGTGTTGCAACATTGGGGCTCCTCGCGCTGGCCGGCTGCGCCGGTCAAGCCGGCAGCCCAATTGGCGGTAGCGGCGACGCTGCCTCGAAGGTCTACGTGGCCCCGGGCCAGTTCGACGAGTTCTATGCCTTCATGTCGGGCGGCTTCAGCGGCAATGTCACCGTCTACGGACTTCCATCGGGCCGGTTGCTGCAGCAAATCCCGGTGTTCTCGCAGTACCCGGAAAAGGGCTACGGGTACTCTGAGGAATCCAAAGCCATGCTCGCGACGAGCTTCGGCACCGTGCCGTGGGACGACGCCCATCATCCGCAGTTGTCGACCACCAACGGCGAGTACGACGGCCGGTGGCTCTTCATCAACGGCAACAACACGCCCCGGGTGGCTCGCCTGGGTTTAACCAAGTTCGAGACCGAGGAGATCATCGAAATTCCGAACTCGGGCGGCGGTCATGCCTCGCCGTTCATCACCGAGAATACCGAATACGTGGTCAGCGCCACCCGGTTCTCGGTTCCGACACCTCAGGCGGACGTGGCCATCACGGGGGCGAAGTTCGGCGGGCTCCTGTCGTTCGTGAAGGTCGACCCGAAGAGCGGCCACATGGCGCTGGCCTTCCAGATCCACATGCCGGGTTTCAACTACGATCTGTCGCGCTCGGGTAAGGGGCCATCCCACGGTTGGTCGTTCTTCAGTTCCTACAACTCGGAAGAGGCCAAGACGCTGCTCGAGAAGAACGCCTCTCAGAAGGACAAGGACTTCATCGCGGCCGTCAACTGGAAACAAGCCGAGCAGTGTGTGGCGGGCGGCAAGGCCAAGCAGTGGCCGGCCCGATATGCCCACAACCTCCGGGACGAGGATGGCGTTACGACCTCGGAAATCCTGACGACGGCTACGGTCCTCGAGCCCTCTGATTGTCCCGGCATCGTGTACTTTCTCCCGACGCCGAAGTCGCCGCACGGAGCCGATGTCGACCCGAGCGGCGAGTACATCGTCGGGGGCGGCAAGTTGGCCACCGTAATCCCGGTCCATTCGTTCTCGAAGATGACCAAGGCAATCGCCGACAAGGCCTTTGAGACGGAAATCGGCGGCGTGCCCGTTCTCCGATACGAGGCGGTCAATGCCTGTGAGGTCAAGAATCCCGGCCTCGGCCCCTTGCACACCGAATTCGACGACAAGGGTTTCGCCTATACGTCGGTGTTCCTGTCGTCCGAAATCATCAAATGGGACCTCAAGAAGTGTGAAGTGGTCGATCGGACCCCAACCTTCTATTCCATCGGCCACTTGCTGGTCCCCGGTGGTGATACCCGCAAGCCGTATGGCAAATACGTCATCGCGCTGAACAAGATCACCAAGGACCGCTATCTCCCGACCGGGCCTGAGTTGACCCAATCGGCCCAGCTCTACGACATCTCGGGCGATAAGATGCGCTTGTTGCTGGATTTCCCGACCACCGGCGAGCCCCACTACGCCCAGGCCATCCTGGCCTCCAAGATCAAGGATCAGCAACTCCGGACCTTCGCGTTGGAAGCCAATCACCACCGTGACGCGGTGAAGGCTGAGAAGGACGTCAAGGTGATTCGTCAGGGCACCACCGTTCACGTGACGATGACGGCGATTCGAAGCCACTTCATGCCCGACAACATCGAGGGGGTTCAGGTCGGCGATTCCGTCTACTTCCACATCACGAACTTGGAGCAAGACTGGGACGTGCCGCACGGCTTTGCGGTCATGGGCGCCAACACCTCCGAGTTGCTGCTGATGCCCGGCCAGACTCAGACGATCGTGTGGAAGCCGACCCGGCCCGGCGTCTTCCCATTCTATTGCACCGACTTCTGCTCGGCCCTCCACCAGGAAATGCAGGGCTACATTCGGGTCTCCCCGAAAGGGTCGAACACCAAGATCGCGTACAACACGGGGCAATGATCCATGATGCGTCGTTGGAGCCGGGTTCTGCTTACGCTCGCCGCGCTCAGTTTGGTGACGAGCTACTTTGCGCCTCTCTGGCATATTGCCCTGAAGGCGCCGCAGTACCCGGAAGGACTCGGCCTGTACATCTGGTCGAGCAAGATCACCGGCGAGCTCCGGAGCATCAACGGACTCAACCACTATATCGGGATGAAGGAAATCCACCCCGAGGCCATCCCGGAGTTGCGGCTGATGCCCCAAATCGTGGCTGGTCTCGTGGCGCTCGGACTGCTGGCGGCCATGGTCGGACGGCGGGTCGGTCTGTATGCCTGGACGGCGCTCTTTGGAGTGGGATCGGTGGTCGGCCTGGTTGATTATTGGCGATGGGGCTACGACTATGGTCACAATCTCAATCCCGAGGCGGCGATCCGGATTCCCGGGATGAGCTATCAACCACCCCTGATCGGGCCGAAGCAATTGCTGAACTTTCAAGCGACGTCATGGCCGGCTGCCGCCGGGTGGGTGGCCGTCCTGGCGTTGACGGTGGTCATGGTCCTCTCGGTCGTCGAATGGCGCGGCGCCAAGCGAGCGACCGCCTGAAACGACTTGGGGTCGCATTCGTTCTCGCCGTGGCGGGGATTGGCGGGGCGGGGTGTGGTCACCCCGCCCCGCGACCGCTGGTGGATGGGGCGGAGGTCTGCGCTCATTGCCACATGACGATGGTCGACCGCCGGTTCGGCGGCGAGCTGGTTTCGACGACGGGAAAGGTGACGCCGTTCGACGATGTCGGCTGTCTGGCCATGGGCCTCATCGCGGCCGATTCGGCTCGGGTGAGCTCTCTTTGGGTGAGCGACTATCTCGAGCCCGACTCGATCGTGGCCGTCGAGCGGATGATTTTCATCCGGACCGATTCGGTCCGCACGCCGATGCACTATGGCATCGTCGCGGTTCGCCCGGGCCCGGCCGCGGATAGCTTGACCATGGCCCTCGCCGGTACCAAGCTCGCTTGGAAAGAGGTCGTTGCCTGGGCGAGGGCCACCGCCCCCCGATGATCGGGTTTCTCACCGCGCTCGGTGTGATCACGGTTTCGGCCACCGGTTCGGTTCGCCGGCTCTCCGACGCGGTGGCCAAGGCGGAGGCCGGCGACACAATCGTCGTCAGCGCCGGTCGTTACGCCGAGACCGCCCCGGTCCGCATCGATCGCCCCCTCACCATCCTCGGCCAGGGGCGCCCAGTGATCACTGGGCGCGGGGATCACAACGTTCTGGTGATCACGGCGGCTGGCGTGAGCATTTCGGGCCTGGTGATTGAGCACGTGCTCCCGATCAGCACTGAGGACCGAGCGGGCATTCGTCTCGAGGGAGCGGTTGGGTGCGAGATCCGTGACCTCGACATTCGCGACACCTACTTCGGCATCTACGGGGCCAAGGTGGACGGCTGCCGAATCATCGGTAACCGAGTGACCGGGCCGAGTCGGTCGGAACAGTCCAGTGGGAATGCGATTCAGTTCTGGAACTCGAAGCGGATCACGGTACAGGGCAACACCGTCGTCGGGCATCGGGACGGAATCTATCTCGAGTTCGTGACTGAAAGTCTGTTGACCGACAACGAAAGCCGGGGAAATCGGCGCTATGGTCTCCACTTCATGTCGTCGCATCAGTGCCGGTACCAGCGGAATCGCTTTGTCGGGAATGGCGCCGGCGTGGCCGTGATGTACACCAATCACGTGGTGATGGAGGGCAACGAGTTTCTCGACAATCGGGGACCCGCGGCGTACGGTCTGTTGCTCAAAGACATTTCCGACGGTGAGATTCGCGGCAACACGTTCCGGAGCAACAGCACCGGTCTCTATCTCGAGGGGGTCAACCGGGTCGTGGTGTCGGCAAACCGGTTCGAGGCCAACGGTTGGGGGATCCGGCTGTTGGCCAACTCCACCGCCAATCAGTTCAATGGCAACGTGTTTCTCGGAAACGCCTTTGACGTCGCGACCAATAGCCGGACCGCGTCGAGTACCTTTGCTGGGAATTACTGGGACCAGTACCGGGGCTTCGACCGGAATCGTGATGGGAAGGGCGACGTCCCGCATCGGCCGGTTCGCCTCTTCTCACTGGTCGTCGAGCAGAGCGACCCGGCCTTGATTCTGCTGCGGAGCCTGTTCGTCGATTTGCTCGATCAGGCCGAGCGGGTGTTGCCGATCCTCACGCCGGAGAGCTTGGTTGACACGTCGCCGCTGATGGAGCCGCCCCGATGAATAGATCTGCTCCAGCAGAGGTTCAGGTGGAGGGTCTCCGAAAACGGTTCGGTCGGGTCGAGGCCCTGCAGGGGGCCGATTTTGCGGTCAAGGCTGGGCGGATTACGGCGCTCGTCGGCCCCAACGCCGCGGGCAAGAGTACGCTGATCAAGGCAATTCTTGGCTTGGTCCGAATTCGCGCCGGCGACGGGCGAATCCTCTTGGATGGGGTGCCGATCGACGGGGATGTCCAGTCGCGCGAGCGGATCGGGTACATGCCCCAGGCGGCCCGATTCCCGGATCAACTGAGCGCCCGGGAAGTGCTGGCCCTGGTTCGCGGCCTCCGCCCCGCGGACACCCCGGTCGACCTCGAGTTGGTGGAGCGGTTTCAGCTCGAACCGATGCTCGACAAGCCAATCCGGGTCCTGTCGGGCGGCACGCGTCAGAAGCTCAACGCCGCCGTCGCCTTCTTGTTTCGGCCGGCGCTCGTCATCCTGGACGAGCCGACCGCGGGGCTCGATCCGATTTCGAGCGGCATCTTCAAAGAAAAGGTCCTTGGGGCGCCGGCGGCGGGTACGACGGTGCTGTTGACGTCCCACATTCTACCGGAAATCGAAGAACTGGCCCAAGATATCGTCTTCTTGATCGAGGGCCGGGTCGTTTTCCAAGGGCCGATCGCCGGGTTGCTCGAACAGACCGGGGCCGGACGGCTCGAGCGAGCGGTGGCGTTGCTGATGGCGCGGGGACGATGACAACATCCTTCCGCCGGGTTCTTTCGTCGCAACTTCGCAACGTGCTTCGAAGCCGTTGGTTGTTAGGGTACACGGCGCTCCTCCTCGCCGTCACCGTCTTGTTGCTTCGGTTCGGCGGAAGCGGCGAGCGGGCCTTGCTCAGCCTCGTCAACGTCGTCCTGTTGCTTGTTCCGCTGGTGAGCGTGGTGTTTGGTACGCTGTATGTCTACAACGCCCGCGAATTCATCGAGTTGCTATTGGCCCAACCGGTGGGACGGGGTGCGGTCTATCTCGGGATGTTTGGCGGCCTTGCCGTGCCGCAGGTTTCGGCGCTGTTACTCGGCGTTGGGGGTCCGCTCGTCGTGCAGGCTTTCAGCGAGCCTCTGATCGTTCGACCGTTGGTCATGCTCCTGGCCGTGGGGATCTGCTTGACCCTGGTCTTCACCGCGTTTGCCCTTTGCGTGGCGGTCCTGGTGGAGGAGCGCTCGCGGGGGTTCGGCGTGGCGTTGTTGGTGTGGCTCGGGTGTACCGTGCTCTATGACGGGATCATCCTCCTCGTGCTGACGACGTTGCGGGATTACCCGCTGGAAACGCCGGTGGTGGTGATGACCTTTCTCAACCCGATCGATCTGGCCCGCGTGGTGCTACTCCTGACGTTCGACGTGGCGATCTTGATGGGGTATACGGGGACGCTGTTCGCCGAGTTGTTCGGGACGACGCTTGGCATTGCGGCCGCGTTTGGCATGCTGATCATGTGTGCCGTCGTACCGCTGATCGCCGGACTGCGGTGGTTCCGGCGCAAAGACTTCTGATCTCCACTGAAAGCCGGCGATGATGGGCAGTCGAGTGTTTCCGCTGGGCCCGGTCATTGAACCGGGTCCCCCGAAAGAATCGCATCGGATCCAAGACCATTCGGGGTTCTTGTTGGTGTCAATCACGTTGCGTGATGGGGCCGAGGTTCCGAGTCACGTAGCCAAAGAGCCGATCATCGTCACCTGCCTCGCTGGGGCCGGTGACTTCATCGTTGAGGACGGCCGGGAAATCATTTCGCTCGAGCCGGGAACCGTGGTGACGCTCGCGGCCGGCGTTCGGCACGGGCTCCGGGCCCGCCCTGCGCTCCGGGTGACCTTGGTCCGGATTCGGCAGCTGGGTCCCGAGGCTCCCTAGCGTCCGGCTCCAAACCGTTTGATGCGGGGCCCGGCGTGGACCAGGAAGACGAGCCCGCCAAGAAGGGCGGTCAACAGACCCGCCACCGGAGCGCCAACGGCGAGCAGGAGCACGCCGGTGTTGAGGGCCACCAACGTCACCCAGGGCGACCACACCGGCCCGCGAGCCGGTTCGGTCGAATGCTTCGGCAACATCCAGTACCCGACGCCGAGCGTGAACTGGACCAGCCAGCCCAGCAAGGCCATGGCGGCGTGGGCGGCCATGAAGGGAGCGGGCGGGGGGGTGAGGCCGGCCTTGGCAAGGAGAAGCCACGCCCCGATGCCTGCGCCAAGGAGCAGGTAGACCATCGCCAGCCGGATCAGCCAAACCGAAGGGCGGGGCACGTTAGGTTCGGGTCCTGACTCTCGGCCAGGTATTGGCCACGAATGCGAAGGCCGCGACCAACTGAAGGACTGCCGATCCAATCAACGCCGCTGTTCGAGGTCCGCTGGCGGTTGCCCTCGGTTCGGCCGCGACTCGGAGCAATAGGCCGACATTCAAGGCGAGGTAGCACACTACGCTGAGCCATTCCCGGCCCCGTGGCGCCGGCCCCGTTTGGGTTGGGAACAGCCAGTAGGCCACACCGAACACCATTTGGGTCAGCCACCCAACCACCAGCAGATGAAGCACGGTTGGCGACAACAGACCGCCGGTCGGCTTTGACGCCGTCACTACCGCCAGTCCCAGGCCGGCAACCAGCGCCGCAAACGCGGTACGGATGAACCAACGGCTCAGAGTCGGCATGATGCGGCCCCACGCCTCGGCTGTGCCACTCAGGCCGAGCGGGCGGCGCGTTCGAAGCGCGCCATGATGGTGGCGACCGGCTCGATGGCTTGGATGGTGGCGGCACTCATCCCGGCCTGCCAGACCGCGTTGTCAGGGGTGTCGGCCCGGGACTGGCCGCGAAGGGAGGTCCGTTTGAGGTCGCGAATGGCCCGGAGTCCAAACCAGGCCCGAATCCATTTCTTGGTGCGCCGGCCTTGAAACAGCCATCGGGCGATCGGTCCGACCTTGGTGCCGATCTTGGTAATGTAGGGCGTCTTGATGACCGCCACCGGGACGCCGCTCAACCGCTCGGTATGGGTGATGTCGGCCTCGGTGGCGGCCACGATGGCTTGCTTGTAGGCCTCGCTCGCGGTGCATTCGGTGGTGGCGATGAAACGGGTCCCGAGCTGGACGCCGGCGTAGCCGAGTCGGAGCGCGCCCACAAACTCGGATTCGTTGCCGATACCCCCGGCGCAGACGACGGGGAGCCCCAGGCCGTTCAACTCGGCTAGGAGCTCCTCCGGGTTGCGGCTCCCCGAGTGTCCGCCGGCCCGGGCGTTGACGGCAATCAGGCCCTGGACCCCGCCATCGCGGCCCTTCTCCGCCCACTTCAACTCGGTCACATCGTGGTAGACGATTCCCCCGTGGCGGCTGGCGGCGTCGACGACCCAGCGGGGGTTGCCCAGAGAGGTTACAAAGAAGCGAACCCCTTCTTCGAGGGCGATATCGACCCACCGGACCATCCGCTGGTGATAGGTCTTCGAGCTGGCCTCGATCAGGGCATTCATCCCAATCGGTTTCTGGGTCAGTCGCTTGATGAGTTGGAGACCGGCTCGAAACTCGTGCCCGTGGACGTAGGTCAGGGCGATCGGCTGGACGATGCCGATGCCGCCCGCCTCTGATACCGCCGCCACCAGCTCCGGGTTACTGCATGGGTACATCGCCCCGCCGATAATCGGAACCGCGATGCGGGCATGCTCCGCGAGGGGTGTGTCGAGACGCAACGGCGGGTTCCGTGGCCCTAGGGGCGACGGCGGAGCTGCTGTTTAGCCCTTGGTTTTTGCGCCTTGGCGGCGATGCCGGCGGCGTTGCTCGGCAGAGCCGCGGCCCGGGCCGCCTTTTTCTTTTCGAGGATAGCCCGAAACGCCGCGACGTTCGGGTCGTTCGCTGGGTTCTTAGGAGGTTTTGGCATGGCTTGAAAGTAGTAGATTAGTCGGCACCCCTCCAGCCAAGACCAAAATCGATGAAGTCTCTCCTCTGCCTGATGGCGGTGGCCGGTCCGCTGTCGGCCCAGGCCAAGCAGGATGCCTGGGTTCCTTCGTTGGCGCCCTTGATTGGTCGTCCGAGCAGCGAGCTTCGAGACGTCGTGGCCCGGTACGCCTCCGATCGGCGAGCCCTCGGCCGCCGGTACGATCTCGAAGCCTCGGCGGCGCGCCGGCAGGCCGTCTCTCGGTTCGACCACGGATGGCTCGCGGAACTCAAGGCGGTGCCGTTCGACCGGCTGGGGCCGGACGGCCGGATCGATCTCCTGTTGCTACGCAACGTTCTCAATCGGGACCTTGCCGAACTCCGGCGAGATTCGGTCCGGGCCCAGGAAATGGCCCCGGCGTTGCCGTTTGCCGAAATCCTGGCTGGTTTCCACGAAAGCCGACGCAACCTAGTCAAGCCGGACGCCCCCGAAACCGCCCGGACCCTGGCGGGGCTGACCCGCGTCATTGATTCGGTCCGGAAGCGATTCGAGGATTCGGCTTCCGCGCGGCCGCCCCGGATCATTGCGCTTCGGGCCACCGAAGCCCTGACGGAACTGGCCGCCGCCACCAAGCGGTGGTACGAGTTTCACGCGGGCTACGATCCGGTCTTTACCTGGTGGGCCAAACAACCCTACGAGCAGGTTGCGGCCGCGCTCGAACGGTATCGCAAGGTTCTCCGGGAAAAAGTTCTCGGAGTCAAGGACGGGGAAGACGAGCCGATTGTTGGTGACCCGATCGGCCGGCCGGCCCTCGTTGAGGATCTGGCCTTCGAGATGATCCCCTATCGACCTGAAGAACTGGTCGCGATCGCGGAGCGGGAGTTCGCGTGGTGCGACGCCGAAATGCTCAAGGCATCGCGGGCGATGGGGTTTGGGGATGACTGGCGGTCAGCGCTCGAGAAAGTCAAAACCCTCCATGGCGGGCCGGGCGAGCAACCAGGCATCGTGCGCGATTTGGCGCTCGAGGCGATCAAGTTCGTCGAGGATCGTGGCCTTGTCACCGTGCCGGGCCTCGCGAAGGACGTCTGGCGGATGGAGATGATGTCGCCGGAACGGCAGAAGGTGAATCCGTTCTTTCTTGGCGGCGAGGTCATTCAAGTGTCGTTTCCGACCGACGCGATGGCCGAGACCGACAAACAGATGAGCATGCGGGGGAACAACACCTTCTTCTCACGGGCCACGGTCCACCATGAGCTGATTCCGGGTCACCATTTACAAGGGTTCATGGCCGAGCGGTACCAGCCCCACCGGGCCGCGTTCGCGACGCCGTTCTACACTGAAGGGTGGTCCCTTTATTGGGAGATGCTGCTCTGGGACCTCGGTTTTCCAGCGACACCCGAACAAAAGGTGGGGATGCTGTTCTGGCGGATGCACCGCGCCGCGCGAATCATCTTTTCCCTCAAGTTCCACCTGGGCGAGATGTCGCCCGACCAGGCGGTTGAGTTTCTGGTGAGTCGGGTCGGCCACGAACGGGCCAATGCGACGGCCGAGGTGCGGCGGTCGTTCAACGGCACCTACTCACCACTCTATCAAATCGCGTACATGATGGGGGGATTGCAGTTCCGGGCGCTGCGGGGCGAACTGGTTGACGGCGGGAAAATGACCAATCGGGCATTTCACGATGCGATCCTCCAATCCGGCAACATGCCGGTTGAGTTCGTTCGGGCCGGATTGATGAACCAAACCCTCCGGGCCGACTTCACGTCGAGCTGGCGTTTCGCGGGGTTTTAGCTCGCGGGCGTCGTCTTGGCCAACCGCCAGACGGTATGGACCCGGCAGACAACGTCACCGGCGGTGTCGGTGATGATGGTCTCGACTCGGTGGTCGATTGGTTGGTCACCGACCGGCGGAACCGTGACCCGGGCGATGGCCGTCAAGGTACCCCTGGCCTTCTTCGGGTAGTCGGCCCCGATGCTGGTGACGATGCCTCGAAGGTCAGCGGGCAGGGCCATCGTCATCGCGAGGCCACTGGTCATTTCCCCCATGTTCACGAGCGCCACCGCATGGACCGATCGAAGGTGATTGCGTAACGAGGGACGGTCCCGGGCGGTGATTCGGCAGTATCCGGGCTCGAGTTCGTTGACGACGGCTCCGATCGAACCACTGTACGGCACGAACCATCCGAACAATCGCGAGAAAATCCACCGGCCGGCGGGGAGACGGGTCGTGAATCGCCAGAGGCGTTCGAGTCGGTCGCGCTGAGAGGCCATGGATCGTTCCCGGGGGTCGGCGGGGTGCCCAGATGGATTCTAACCGGCCGGGCCGCTCCCCAAGAGGCCTCGACGAGGGCAGATTTCGGTTTCATGCTTGCCGCCGCCACCCCGGGCCCTGAGATCTCCCTAATCGGCATCCTGGTCGAGTTAGGGGTGTGCCTGCTCCTGACGACGCTTGTCCTCGGGTTGCGACGGGAGGTGGTGCCACGCCCCTACTTGGTCTATTGGTCGTGGTCCTGGATGGCGCTGTCGCTCGCCCTCGGCAGTGTCCTCGTCGTCCTGCAACGAAACCTCCAGCCGGGTGGCCTCGCGCGGGTTGATCCTGTTGAAACGATTATTCTCGAATGGCTGTACCAGACCGCCAAGTTCTTGTTCCTTGGGTTTCTTCTCCTGGGGGCCATGGCCTATGGCGGGCGGACCTACGACCGCCGTCGGGCCGAGTTCGTTGTGGGCGGCACGGCGGTGGTGCTCGGGATCGCGTCGCTCTTGTTGACGGTCGACCTCAATGGGCTCGTCGCAATCCAGGCAGTTGTCGCGGCGCCCCTCTTTGCCGTCGCGGCGTGGTGGATGGGCAGCCGCCCAGGCCAGCATTCTTTGGGGCCCAAAATCCTCTACTTTGGTTTGGTGACTTTGGCGGTGCAATGGGGGTTGTACGTCGTGGCCTTTGGTGGCGTCGGTGGGCCCGATACCTCGTGGGCCCCTTTGATGAACTGGATTTCCGGGTACAATTCGTATCTCGACGCAGGGCAGGCCCTGATCTTGGGCGTCGGGATGGCTCTGACGGTGGTCGAGGATGATCGCCATGCCGCGGAGCGAACCCAACAAAGCCGGATTGTGGCGGCAACCGCCGCGGAAGCCCGGCTGAGCCAGGTCCTTCGCGCGGCTCACGAGGGGATCTTGACCGTCGATGCCGACCACCGCATCGGGCTGATCAATCGGGCCGCCGAAACCACC
>JAYVJS010000500.1:0-14396 GCA_043769075.1 Gemmatimonadota bacterium
AGGGTTCGAACCCGGACCTCCCGGCGCCAGGGCTCGTCCGGAGATGGATCAACCGCCGCCGTGCCGGAGGGCCAGTCTCCAAACAGCGCCTCGATGGCCGCGAAGGCCGTCTCTGCGTCGACATCACCCACCACCGAGACAATGGCCCGGCCCGGCAGGTATCGGGAGCGGTAGTAACCGACCACGTCGTCCCGGGTAAACCCGGCCAGCATCGGCTCATGCCCGATCCGCCACCGTCGAATCCGGTGCCGGTCAAACAGCACCTCGTGCAACACCTCGTGGGCCCGGGCCGCCGAGCTGTCGAACTTCCGCTTGGCCTCCTCGATGATGACCTGGAGTTCCCGCTTCAACTCGCCGGCGTCAATGGCGGCATTCCGGAGCGCATCGGCTTGAATTTCGAGCGCTTGTCGAAAGCCGTCGGGCGGTAACACGACGTAGTAGGTGGTCGCGTCGTAGCTGGTGTAGGCGTTGAGGTAGCCACCCAAGGCTTTGGTGTCCGAGGCGATTTGCCCGACTCCCCGAGTCGCGGTTCCCTTGAAGAACATGTGCTCGAGGACATGACTGATGCCCTGCCAGTGATCGGGCTCGTCGAAAAAGCCGGCCCGGACATGAGTCACCACGGCAACGGCGGGAGCGGTAGGGTCAGGCTGGACCAGGACAGTGAGGCCGTTCGGCAGGACCCGGCGAACGACCCCGGCGAACCACAACGGTGCGGTTGTCATCAGCTAATGAATAATCCGGAGCACTCCCGCTTCGGCAGAGCCTCGGATAAACGCCTCGGCATCGGTGATCGGAATCACCACGCCGGTTTCGTGCTTGCCCCGCTCTGCTTGGCCCGCCATGAATTGCGCCACCGACTGGGCAGTCGCGAACCGATCCGACTCCTTCAGTTGGGTCAGGATTTCCTCCCAGGTGCCGCGGACGATCTGGCCCCCGAGGGTGCCGACCTGGTGCATGTCGGACCGGTGGCCGGGCTTCCGGAGCATCTGCTGGAGCTCGGTCTGCATGGTGCCGAACAGTTCGAGCTGGGTGGGGTCCTTGACCGAGCCGCCGCCCTGAATGGCTTCGATTTCGGCCAGCATTTCATCAATGGGGTCGGCCTCGATCGTGAGCTCGGCCACCCGCTGATACCACGGTTCGAGGGAGCCGTCGTCGTCGGCCAGGCGGAAGAACATTTTCTTGAGTTCGATGGTCCGGAACAGGCCCAGCTCGTCGAAGTGTTCTTCCGGCTCGGTCCGCTCGAAGTGGATCAACGCGGCGGCCGTTTCGCCCCGATCGTACAGCATGTTGGCAAGGTAGACCCGGGGCTCAGCAAAGGTCGGATCAATGGCGAGCGCCCGGCGAAGCCAGAACACGGCCGAACCCTCCCGGCCCAGGCGGTGGAGACCGTAACCCATGCAGGCGGCCGCCTCCTCGCACTCGGGCTCAGCGGTGGCGGCCATTTCGAAGAAGCGGTGGGCCTGGACCAGGAGACCCTGGCGGAACAGGGCCCGGCCGATCTGGAGCATCAAGTCGTGGTCTTCTTGGAAACCGAGGGTCAGGACTCGTTCAAACGCTCGCAACGCGGCGGCGTGATCGCCGATCCGGAGCAAGGTCTCACCCGATCCGGCTAAGGCGTCTTCGTGGTCGGGTTCGAGGAGGAGAGCCTGGGTAAAGGCCTCCCGGGACCAGGCGTACTCCTCCCGGGCCAAATAAGCGTACCCAGCGCCGACGTAGAGTTCGACGGCCGACGGATAGATCGAGAGCCCGTCCTTGAGGACGTCGAGCGCTTCGTCGTAACGGCCTTGATTGTAGAGTTGGTGGGCTTGCTCGTCGAACTCATCGGAGCTCCGGAATACTTCCGACATCCGGCGGATCTCCCCGTGAAGGTTCACGAAACATAGGAGAACGCGAGCCACCCACACAAGGGCTTTACTCGGCTCGGAGGGCCTCGATCAGGTCGATCCGCGCCGCTCGATTGGCGGGAATGAAACTCGCCACCCCCGCCACGACCAGCAACGCGGCGGCCGCCGAGACCAAGGTATCGGTCGCCTGGGCGTCGAACAGCATCGACGGCAGAAATCGGGTCACCGCCACGGCACCGACCAGCCCGAGCAAAGCCCCCACGGCGCCGAGTAGCGACAACTCGCATACAACCCTCCGGAGGGAGTTGGTAACGGACCGCCGGAATTCACGACCGGAGTCGGCCCGTCAAGAATATCAGAAGGATCCGAATGTGACGAGACTCACAGATCCCCGCCCCTTGTTGGTGAACGGGGGGGAAACGGGGGTTGCAGAGCCGAGCCCACGGGCTAGGTTCAGGCCTCATTCCCGAGGCCGACGTCCGTACCTCTAGCCCAGGCGATCCGACCATGTTTGCCCTCCCCCGACTGGCGCCGCGACTCGCCTGGATCATCCCAATCGCCTTGTTGATCGGAACCGCCTGCGATCGGAACCCCGCGGCACCAGGGGTCCTCGCGAGCCTCACCGTCAGCCGCAACCCCGACACCCTGGCCGTGGGAGCTCGCCGCCAATTCACGGCCGTCGGGACCGACGCCAATGGGACCCCCGTTGGCGTCAAACCAACCTGGTCAGTCGCCGCCGGCGGCGGAACGGTGAGCGCCGCGGGTCTGTTTACGGCCGGGACGGTTCCGGGAACCTTCAGCAATTCGGTGAAGGCCACGGTCGGGAGCATTTCGGACCAGGCCACGATCACGGTGGTCGCCGGCCCGGTGGCAACGATCACGGTAACGCCGACATCGGAAACGGTAGTGGTCGGTGCCACCCAACAATTTGTGGCCGTCGTACGAGACGGATTCGGTAATGTCCTCACGGTCGCGCCCAACTGGTCGGTGGCCGCGGGCGGCGGCACCATCACCAGCGGCGGGTTGTTTACGGCCGGTCCCACGGCCGGAACCTACCTTAATTCCGTCGTTGCGAGCGTCGGCAGCATCTCGGCCTCCGCGACCGTGACCGTCACAGCGGGGACCCTCGCCAGCATCACCATCACGCCGAGCACGGCCACTCTCGCCACCAACGCCACCCAGCAGTTTACCGCCGCGGGCAAAGATGCCAACGGCAACCCGGTGGCCATCGCACCGATCTGGTCGGTCGTGGCAAGCGGTGGGTCGATCAACAGCACCGGCCTATTTACCGCGGGCACCGTTGCAGGGACCTTCCCCAACACTGTCGCGGCCACGGTGGGTAGTGTCTCCAGCCGGGCATCGGTAACCGTCAGCGCCGGCGTCGTCGCGAGCATTACCATCGCCCCAACGACCCAATCCCTGACGATCGGCTCCTTCCAGCAGTTTACTGCCGTGGTCAAGGACGCCGTCGGCAACGTGCTCTCGACCCTGCCGACCTGGTCGGTGGCAGCGGGGGGCGGCACGATCAATAGCACCGGGCTGTTTGTAGCCGGGAACACGGCCGGAACCTTCGTCAACACCGTCCGGGCCACCATCGGCGGCATCACCGCCTCCGCCACCGTCACGGTAACGGCGGGGGGCCTCGCGACGATCACGGTCACCCCGAACGCGGCCAGCATTGCGGTCGGTGGAACCCAGCAGTTCACCGCGGTCGGCAAGGACGCGGCGGGCAACTCCGTCGCAATTACCCCGACCTGGTCGGTCGTCTCGAGCGGCGGAACCATCGGTTCCACTACCGGCCTGTTCACCGGCGGCGCCATCGCCGGGACCTTCGCGAATACGGTCCGGGCCTGCAGCACGGCAGCCTGTGCCGGCGGGAGCGTCTCGGGCTTCGCCACGGTGACGGTGACTCCGGGGGCGCTCGCCACCCTCACGGTCAGCCCCAACCCGGTCGCGGTCGGAACCGGGGCCAGCCAGCAGTTCACCGCCGTCGGCCGGGATGCCGCGGGCAATGTCTTGGCGACGCTCGCCGCACCGGTCTGGACGGTCGCACCCGGACACGCCGGCGGGACGATCCTGAACACGGGTCTTTATACCGCCCCGGCCGTGGCGGGGGTCGGATTCGACTCGGTCCGGGTCGCGATCGGCGCGATTGCCGGCGTCGCCAGAGTCAACATCAGCCTCTCGGGCGCCTTGGCCTCCATTGTGGTCACTCCGAATCCGGCCAGCGTCATTGCCGGCGGCACCACCCAGTTTACCGCGACTGGGTTTGACGCCACCGGCCTGATTGTGCCGACCCCCGCACTCGTGTGGTCAGTGGTGCCGGCCGTTGGGGGCGGGAGCATCAACGGCAGCACCGGGCTGTTCAGCGCCGGCCTAACACTGGGCACCTTCACCAACGCAGTCCGAGCCACCAGTGGAGCGGTGTTCGGGTTCGCCTCGGTCACTGTCACCGCACCCCCGGCCGGCCCCTCACTGGGAGTCGCGTCGTCGTATGGACTGTTGGCCGGGTCGGCGTTCAGCTGTGCCACCGGTGGAACGATCAGCGCCGACGCCGGCGTGTGGCCCGGGAACGTGGTCACCGGGTTCCCGCCTTGCGCGATCACCGGGGCAACCCAAGCCGGGACTTCGTTTGCCCAGGCGGCCCAAACCGATCTCGCCACCGCGTTCAACGCGCTCGCCGCCCTCCCGTGCGGTACCACGATCACGGCCGACCTGGGAGGGACGACGTTGAACGAAGGCGTCTATTGCTCAACGACCTCCGTCGGCGTGACCGGAACGGTCACCCTCTCGGGGACCGCGAGTTCGGTGTTCGTTATTCGAGCCACGACAACCCTCACGGCGGCCGGCTCGGTCGTCCTCACTGGGGGCGCGCAAGCGAAGAACGTGTACTGGTGGGTCGGCAGCTCGGCTACCGTTGGCGCCGCCAGCGTGTGGCGAGGCAATCTCCTGGCGCTGTCATCCATCACCCTAGCGAACACTGCCACGTTGACCGGTCGAGCGTTGGCCCGGACCGGGGCCGTGTCGCTCGGCAGTAACAACACGATTACCCTGCCGTAGGCCCACGGCCACTGACTCGCGAGACTGAGAGAGGCAACATGGGGAACCGATTGGTACAAGCGGCGTGGGCGTTGGCCATGGGCTGGCCACTGGTAGCGGCGGCCCAGCCGTCGCCGGCGGCGCATCGCGAGGGGAGTTGGGAATTGAGCGCGGGGGCCGGCCTCATGGCGGTCGACGCCTCGCTACGTGGCTTCCTCGGAAGTGGGGCGCCGGAGTACCGGTTTGCCAATTCCACCAAGCCCGGCAGCACCGCCGGGACGGTGGTGCTCCGGCTCGGCTACAATTTCTCGCCTCATATTGGGTTTAGCGTCGCGGGCGGGGCCGCGTCCAGCTCGGGGGTCACCTATCTGACGCCGAGCGCGGCAATCACATTCACGGGGAACCTCAACGCGAAGACCAGTCCCTTTGCGCTCATCGGGACTGATTTTACCCGGATCAGCGGGAACAACAGCCGGAGGACCCACTCGGTCTGGGGGTTGCAGGCGGGGTTAGGGGTCCGGCACATGATCGGCGAGGATCTCGGGCTTCGGCTCGAGGGCCGGCTTCAGATCGAGGGTTACGATGAAGTCCCGATGACCAAAAGCACGGTGCTCAACCCGGTGCTTACCTTCGGCGTGTCGTACTTCGTCGGGGGTGGAAAGAAGATCGAGTAGCGAAGCCGGTTCCGCCGAGTCTCGACCGATCGTACACAAGCGAGGCACGGCTCGCCCGAATCGAGAGGCCTACTCCGAGAGCCGGCGGTACCGGCGGAGCACGCCGCCAAACGGCGCGAATACCCGGAGCTCGTCACCCACCAGATCGGCGACCTCGCCAGTCTGGGGGACCAACAGACAGAACAGGGAGATCCCAGGCCCTTGGCAATCGTAGAGGAGGGTCAGGCGCAGACTCTGCGAGTAGGACCCGGTCACCTCAGCGAACACTAAGCTATCGGTCGGTGGCAACCGCAGCCAGAGCCGCTCAACGAGGGTCCCGGAGTCGCGCTCGCCGGTCACCGCTATCGTGTCGGCGACTTTAGAGAAGTCTCCAGGCGTCGGAAGTGAGCCAGCCCAAAAGGTGAGCGCATATCGGCCCCTTGGGTCGGGCGGGGGATCGGGCTCAACGGGGTCGCTGCTCTCGCGGCAGGCGGCCGCGGAAGCCAGAACGACCAGGGTTACCGCCCACAGCCTGACCGGGTCGGACTTAAACTGGCGGTCCTTGCTGCCAGGCCGCGAGACAAGTGCCTTGGTCAGCTGCACAATCCTATTTAGGCGGCGCCGCGCCAAGCTTTGCCAGCCTGAACGGCACACACAGCCGCATCGGGCTGCGGCGGAATCACATGGTGGGGTCCCATCGGGAAGGTGGCCGGCTCGCCGTGGTACATGACGCATACCGGGCCTAAGCCTCGGCTGTCGGAGGTCGAGGCACTCCAGCCGGTCCGGGTCCCGCTGTGGATGAGCACGCGAACAAAGCCTGATGGTCCAGCGGCGAAGCCACCGCCAATCAGGCCAAGGTCGCGCCAGTCGGTGGCGTAGGCACCATGGGCGGCCTTGTATAACTCCTGGCGGAGCGGGAGTTTCGTCCGGAGGACGTATTGGACCTCGCTGACCGTCAGGCGGTCCTCCGCCGAACAGCCTGCCATGATCGCCAACCCAAACAAAACTGAAGGGCGCATCAGAAGGGACCTCGTGAGGTGAGATGCCAATATGGGGCCGATTGTGGGCATTGTCGAGAACATCGCCGCCGCAGGCGACGAACTCTGAGCGCACTCGGCGCGCGACGACTCAAGCACTGCGCCGACTCCTGCTGGCCGTTTCGAAGCGGGCAACCGTCCGAGGAATGAGTGGGCGGTAGAGGACTCGCAGAAGCCAGCCGGGAACCCCCCGGCCCCGCTCTTCCAGCCCGACCCGAGCGCGGGGGTGATCCATGAACTCGAACCCAGAGACTCGATAGCCAGCACTCGGCTCTCCGAACTCGATTCGGGACAGATACTTGACGGACTTGTAGCCGTAGTGAGCGGGTGCGATCAACCGGAGAGGAGCCCCGTGATCAACCGAGAGGGCTTCGCCGTTGAGCTGATCGGCGAGGAGCACATCCGGCGATAGCAGGTCTTCAAGCAGCAGGGCGGTTCGGGCACCATCTTGGCCTCGAAACGACACCAAGGTAGACGCCGGTCTTGGTACCGCCTTTGGGACCAGAACCCGGGAGTAGAAGTCAGCGAACCGAACACCTCCCCACCGAAGCCCGCGAACGCTCCATGTCGTGACGCAATGAAAATCGCAAATTTGCTCGGTCCGCGGGAGGCCGCGCAACGGGTCGGTCAGCCGTAGTTCACCCTCAACATGCCCCACAATTTGGAGGGTACAAGTGGAAGTCTCTTTTGGAAACCTGGTCGCGAATCGGGTCAGTCCAAATCGATGGAATGCGGCGGACTCGCGTTGCCCGGGAGGGAGTGGAGTCGTCACCGGCCAGGCCTGGGTGTGGGCCGGGTGGTCATGCGGCGTACCAGGGCGGAGGCAACGAAAATTCCGGGTGCCCGCCCCGACGGGGAACCTCCGAACAAGCAATCACGGGTCGAAGCGGTCGCCAATTGATACCCCAAATTCGGGCCGCGAAGGAGCAACGCGGCAGCAAGAGCAGCATCGAACTGGTCCCGACCCAAGCCGTCCCGGCGACGATTCTGACCCTCGCGGAGCATAACAGGCGGCCGTACTATTGGGCAAACCCCGACCGAAAGCCGCGGGCCACTATGACCGACCGCCGACAGTTCCTCCGCTCCTCCGCGACCCTTGGCGGTGCCCTCGCCCTCAGCGTCGGCCGACGCGCCCTCGCGGCCTCACCCCCGGCAGCCGTGCCCCCGGCGGACCGCAAGATTCGCCCATCCTCGGCGGCACCGGCTTTATCGGACCGTGGCAGGTGCGCTACGCCATGGAGCGCGGTCACGAAGTCACCATCTTCAATCGCGGCCGGAGCGCACCCGGAATGTTTCCCGGCGTCGAGGAACTCACCGGCGACCGGGCGGCCGGCCAGTTGGACGCCCTTCGCGGCCGCCGTTGGGACGCGGTCATCGACAACTCCGCATCGCGGTCCGATGCCCCTGACTGGGTCCGGAGCGCCGGCGAAGTGCTTCGCGAGAACGTCGAGCAGTTCCTCTTCATTTCCACCCGCTCGGTATTCCGCGATCTGAGCGCGGTGCCGGGCACTGTCGACGCGCCGCTGTTGACCAAGGAAACGACCCCGGACTGGAAGGACGGCCAACCGTATCCCTACGGTCTTGCCAAGGCGCTGGCGGAGGGCGAAGCCGTGAAGGCGTTCGGCAGCCGGACGACCATCGTTCGTCCCGGCCTCATCGTCGGACCGGGCGACGACACCGACCGGTTTACCTACTGGCCGGTGCGAATCGAGCGCGGAGGTGAGATCCTGGCCCCGGGGAACCCCGAAGAAGACCGAGTGCAAATCATCGACGTGCGGGACCTCTGCGAATGGGCCGTCCGGCTCTGCGAAACCCGGACTACGGGGACCTTTATGGGCATTGGCCCCGCGAATGGTCGTTCGATGGCGGAGCTCCTTTACGGAATCGCCGGCGTGACGACGGCACCGCTATCCTGGACTTGGATTCCCCGCGAGTTTCTGGCCGATCACGGCCTCCGCCCCTATCAGGAAATGCCGGTTTGGCGACCGCCCACGCCGGGCCTTCAGGGCTTTGCCCGGTTCGATCTGAGTCGCGAGGTGGCCGCGGGGCTCACCTTCCGGTCGCTCGCGGACACCGCGACGGCGACGCTCGCGTTCCACCACGAGCGGCCGGCGGAGCGGCGGACACTCCGGGCCGGCGCCACGGCCGAGAAGGAGGCCGAGGTCCTCAAGGCGTGGCACACGAGGCAGCGTTAGGTTCCATGCCGAGCGCCGAGCGCTCACTCGAACCGCACCGGCATCTGCTGGGCCGTGTTCACCGTCAGACTAAAGAGATCCGGCCGGGCATAGTGCCCCACCGGATCGAAATCATACTTCCCCCGCGCAATCAGCCCCATCTCCAAATCCGCCACCAGCACGCACGACTGATCGTACACCGGACCCGCCAAGACATTGCCTAACGGGTCGACAATCACGCTCCCACCCCGGATCAACGCCGTGTCCGGATCGTTGCCCTGGATCGGCTGATAATCAGCCGGATAATCCCGCCGCCGGGCATGCTGGCAGGCCGACAGCACGAAACACCGCCCTTCTCTGGCGATGTGGCGCATCGTCGCCCCCCACACCTCCCGGTCGTCCACCGTCGGGGCGCAATACAATTCAATCCCTTGGGCGTACATCGCGGTCCGCAGCAGCGGCATGTAGTTTTCCCAACAGATCACCGCCCCAAGCTTGCCTAACGGAGTATCAAGAACCCCTAGCGTCGACCCGTCGCCATAGCCCCAGATGATCCGCTCCATCGCCGTCGGCATCACCTTCCGGTGCCGGCCGAGCAAGGCCCCCTCCGAGGAGAAGTAGAGCACGGTGCAGTAGAGGGTACCCCCGCTCCGTTCAATCACTCCAATCACCAGATAGGCGCCGAACTCGCCGGCCAGTTCACCCAACCGATCGGTCACCGGACCCGGCACCTCGATGGCCCCGTTCCAGTACCGCTCGAACTCCTCCCGGCCCTGATCGGTCCGAGACCCCACCCGGGCTCCGAAATCGACACCCTTGGGATACCCACCGATCATCGCCTCGGGAAAGACCACCAGCTGGGCCCGCTCCACAGCGGCCTCCGCCATCCGGGCCGCCACCCGGTCAAGTGTGGCCCACGGATCGAACCCCGCCGAGCCGTCCTGAATCACCGCCGCGCGAACCTGGGCCATCGAGATCTCCTGCCTAACCGCAATGAGAAGTGAGGTCGGACCGCCTGGACACCGTCACGGCCTGATCGACCGAGGACCGGACCATCCGTTTGACACCGCCAATGGCCGGGATCCGAGCCGAGATGCTGATTTGACGGGTCCAGCTGAGCGGCCCCTGCTCCGGCGACCAGGTCAGCTCGCCGGATTCCTTGATCGCTTGATCGAGCGTCACCGAGAGACTATCAGTGGCGGCGAACTTGTCGCCCTGACGGCGGGTGGCCGTCCACCGGTATCGCTGAGTCTTCCCGACGTCTGGCATCCGCCGAATTTTGAACCCGGTGGTATCGGCCCACTCCGCGCCGGACGCCAACGGATTGGGCGCCAACCGCGGGAAGAAGTCGTCCATGACCGAACCCAAGTCGGCCACCTCCGCGAGCTGATCGGGAATGAATGGGCTCTTCAAGGCCTGATATCCCCCAGACTGGTCGAGCACCCCCCGAAACCGGCCGCCGACCAGGCCATCCGTATCCGGTGCTTCCCGGCCGGCGCCGGTTTCTCGCCAGACTTCGAGTGAGTCATACCAGGCCTCGATCACCAACACGCCGCTCGAATCCCGGCCGTTCACGACCAGCAAACCGAAACGGCCCCCGCGGTCGGCAACCTCTGCCGTACCACTGAAGCCGCGTATCGACGTCTTGACCGACTCTTGAAAAACCGCACAGGCAAGCGCCGCCGGCCGGTAGGTTTGCGCCGCCGCGCTTGACACCACGCCCACCAGCGCCAAACCGAGGCAGCGCAAACTCGAACCTACGCCATGAAGGGGTACCGGTAATCCGTCGGCGGAATCAGGGTCTCCTTCATCGACCGGGGCGAGACCCACCGAACCAAATTCAGATACGAGCCGGCCTTGTCATTGGTACCGCTGGCCCTGGCCCCCCCGAATGGCTGCTGGCCCACCACGGCCCCGGTCGGCTTGTCGTTGATGTAGAAATTGCCGGCCGCGTGCCGAAGGGCGGTCCGAACCTGATCGATCACGTCCCGGTCGCGGGCAAAAATCGACCCGGTCAATGCGTACGGGCTGGTGCTGTCGACCAGCTTGACCGTCTGCTTCCAATCTTTGTCTTTGTAGACGTAGGTGGTAAGCACCGGGCCGAACAATTCCTCGCACATGGTCCGGTAGCCCGGATCCCTGACCTGCAAGAGGGTGGGCTCGACGAAGTACCCTTTGCTGTCGTCGGCGCCGCCGCCCGATACCAGGGTGACGGAACGGTCCCTTTTGGCCTGCTCGATGTAACCCTTGAGCTTGTTGAACGACTTCGCGTCGATCACGGCACCCATGAAGTTCTTCAGGTCGGCCACATCGCCCACCTTGATTTCGGCCATCATTGCCACCATCCGGTCCCGCACTTCGGGCCAGAGGCTGGCCGGCACGTACGCCCGGGACGCCGCGCTGCACTTTTGTCCTTGGTACTCGAACGCCCCTCGGACCAGCGCCACTGCCAGGGCCTCGGGATCGGCACTCGGATGGGCCAGCACGAAGTCTTTGCCGCCGGTTTCGCCGACCAGACGAGGATAGGTGGCGTAGTTCGCGATCTGCTCGCCGACGCTCTTCCAAATCGACTGGAACACCCCGGTCGACCCGGTGAAGTGGACCCCGGCCAGTTTCCGGTCCGACAGCATCCGCTGGGTCACCTGGATCGCGTCGCCCGGGACGAAGTTGATGACACCCGGCGGCATCCCGGCAGCCTCGAACAACTTCATCGTGTAGTAGTTGCTCAAAGCCGCGGTGCCGGCCGGCTTCCAGACCACCGTGTTCCCCATCAAGGCCGGCGTGGCGGTCAGGTTGCCGCCGATGGCGGTGAAGTTGAAAGGCGAGATCGCGTAGACGAACCCTTCGAGCGGCCGGTACTCCATCCGGTTCCACACCCCCGGCGAGGAGATCGGCTGCTGGGCGTACATCCGCTCGGCAAAGGTGACGTTGAAGCGCCAGAAGTCGATCAACTCGCAGGCGGCGTCGATTTCAGCTTGGTAGACCGTCTTGCTCTGGCCCAGCATGGTGGCCGCGTTCAGGACCTGCCGCCACGGCCCCGCCAAAAGCTCGGCGGCCCGGAGAAACACTGCCGCCCGGTCCTCGAACTTGGCGTGCGACCATTCCCGGTAGCCCCGCTCGGCTGCCTGCACGGCCTGGTTCAAGGTCCGGGCGTCGGCCTGATGCACGTTGGCCAGGACGTGTCCGTGCCGGTGGGGCTGGACGACCTGGTGAGTCTTGCCGGTCCGGATTTCCTTCCCGCCGACGATACAGGGGATGTCGACGACCTCGCTGCTCATTTCCTTGAGCGCGGCCTTGATGGCGGCCCGTTCCGGGCTACCAGGGGCGTAATTCAGGATCGGTTCGTTGATGGGGGCGGGGATGTTTGCGACTGAGGCCATGTTTTGGATTCGCGAGGCTTGAGGTTGGTGGAATCTACTTATATTGGGGCGGTTGGACGACTATCCCCCCGAGGAACCCATGCGCCTTGCCCTTGCCTCCGCTCTGATGAGCCTTGCCGCCTGCCGGCCCTACAACCTCCAGCAAACCACGGCCGGCCAGGATGGGTTGATCCCGGCGGAGCAGTTTGCCCGGTACGGCTCTGAACAAGCGAAACTGGTGGCCATCGGGCGGTCGCTGGCCCAGTGGGACGGAGGCCAAACGGCCGAGGCCCGGGCCACCCAGGTGACCAAAGCCATGGAATACGCCAAAACCATTCCTGGCGTGGTCGGGGTGGTCCCGGATACCCTCGGCTATCGGCTCACGGTCACCTTTGCAAGCGGGTGGCGGGCGGCCGCCCTCCCGATCAGCGACGGGATTGCCCCGGAAGCCACCCCAGGGGTGGCTGGGAAATAGCCGAGCCCTTTCCCAAAACCCGGTCTTTGTGTAACGTTCTGTGTAGAAACTTACACACGGAGGCACTATGGCCACGAATCTGGCTATCGACCCGGCCTTGATCGACCGAGCTCTTGAAGTCAGCGGCGAAAAGACCAAAAAAGCCGCGGTCACCAAAGCTCTCCGAGAGTTCATCGCTCGCCGGGAGCAACGCCAGCTGATTGGGTTGTTCGGAAAAGTCGATTGGGACCCAACCTACGACCACAAACCGGGCCGCTCCCGGAAATGAACCTGTTCGTCGATACCAGCGTCTGGTCGCTGGCGCTCCGACGAGACCAACCGCCAGCCACCCCAGCGCTGGCGTTTTTGCGCCAGGCCCTCGAAGGCGAAGCTTCGGTCTTCACAACGGGCATTGTACTGCAGGAAATCCTTCAAGGTGTCCGGGGACCAAAGAGTCGCGAGACGATTGTTGCCCGTTTCGGTGCTTTGCCCTTCATCACGCCGGAAATAGAAGACCACGTCGACGCTGCCCGGCTCCACACCGAATGCCGCCGGAAGGGCCTACAGGTCGGAACGATTGACATCCTTCTCGCGCACCTGTGTATCCGGCACCAACTCACGATGCTCACTGCCGACGCCGATTTTAGGCGGATCGCCGAGGTGACCGACCTGTCGCTATGGCGGAGTTGATCCGCTCCGGCGGCCGGCCACCCCGCCCATCTTGTCGACACCACCCATGTGGTCGGCCATCATCTTCCAGTGGTCCCACGAGACGAGGTTCGTCCTCGGATTCTGAAACTCGTCCAACGCCTCATTGATGACCCGGAGTTTGTCGGCCTTCGCCACCTTGGGTGACTCCAGGATGTCCGAAATGATGTCGTGCAGCATGTGGAGGTTGTCGAAGATCACCGCGGCTCGCTGGTGCCGTTCGCTGAACACTGGGGCCACCGCCACCGTCATCGGCATCACCGAAGGAAGGTTGGCCGGCGCCTCCTTGGTCATGGCCCAAAACCGATCCAGATTCTCCCGCATATTGGCTCGCTTGTTCTCGACCCCCGTCTCCGTCAACAACGATTCGTAGAGCCCCACCTGGAGCCAGTGATAGGCCCAAATCAACCCGTTGAATTTGGGAAATCGCTTCCGAAACCCCTGGCTGTAGTACTGATCGTCCATCAACTCCATGGCCTTGGGCTGGTCGGTAAAGGCGTACTTGGTGTCAGCCATGTAGTGATCGGTCAGCCGTTCCACCAACGCCGTTTGCGCCTCGACCGAGAGCCGTTCGTCGGAATAGACGTCGTAGATCTGTCGATGGAGGATGTGGGCCCGCTCGAACATGGCCTTCGCTCGCCAGGCCATCCGGCTGTAGTGGGGCATGATCGACTCTTCGGCCACCGCGAACCGGGGCGGCCGCTTGAGCAGGTCGCCCACCAAAAAGTCGAACTCCTTCGTTTCAAGGCGGTCAACCGGCTCGTTCGGCGCGACGGTGAGCCGCTCGGACAGAATCGCGTGGCCGTAGTCAAACCCGTTGAAGAGCCGGGCGGCCTCCGGATAGACTCTCTGAAACGCCCAGTTGAAACGCCCCGGGTAATAGAATTCCTCGTCCCGCCCGCCTTGGGCAGCGGCGACGCTTGGCACGGCGGCTAGCATCACCCACCAGAATCGGTTCATCGGGAACCTCGCGGCATCAGACCGGCAATCGCAAACGCATAACTGAGGCCGAGGTTGAACTCGGTCCCAAGTCGCCCAAATCCTTGACTCACCCCGCCGTGCAGCACCACGGTGGGGGTGATCTGCCGTCGGATCCCCACCGCAGCACTCCACTCCACGGTCGTCGCC
>JAYVJS010000501.1:0-5280 GCA_043769075.1 Gemmatimonadota bacterium
GTCCGGGTCCCCAGCCTGATCAACCTTGGGGTAGCCCAATCGGATGTCCTGGCTGTGGGTGTCCGGCTCATCAACATGCAGATGACGGGACTCCTCCTCGGTGGGATCGCTTGGGGTATCCTGACCGACAAGTGGGGCCGCCGGTCGGTCCTGTTCGGTTCGATTCTGATGTACTCGGTGGCCAACATCGCCAATGCCTTCGTCCAGACCGTTGATCAATACGCCTGGCTCCGCCTGATCGCGGGCATCGGGCTGGCGGGCGAATTAGGTGCCGGTATTACCCTGGTCGCCGAGATCATGTCGCGAGAGGGCCGAGGCTGGGGCACGACCATCGTGGCGAGCCTCGGTCTGCTCGGCGCCGTCGTCGCCGGCCTAGTCGGCGACCTCTTCCCGTGGCGAACCGCGTTCCTCGTCGGCGGTGCGTTAGGGCTCTCGCTCCTTGCCCTTCGAATTGGGGTGGCCGAATCCGGGATGTTCGAGGCCACCAAACAGAAGGCAGTCTCGAAGGGCAACATGCTGATGCTGTTTTCGACCCCCAAGCGGGCCCTCCGCTATCTCTCGGTCGTGCTGGTCGGGCTTCCGACCTGGTTTGTGATGGGCATTCTCGTCACCTTCTCGCCCGAGATCGGCAAGGCCATCGGGCTTGAGACCGCCCCGTCGGCGGGACGCGCCGTCATGTTTGCCTACATCGGCGCCACGCTCGGAGATCTACTCAGCGGCTTCGTCAGCCAAGTCCTCCGAAGCCGGAAAAAGGCCATCCTGATCTTCATCACGCTCTGTGGCCTCGGCATCACTAACTACTTCATCTTGGGACCACGGTCACTTTCGGCGTTCTACCTGGCCTGCGGAATCCTCGGCGCGAGTTCCGGATACTGGGCGGTGTTCGTCACCGTGGCCTCGGAGCAATTCGGAACCAACCTCCGGGGCACGGTCGCCTCCACCGCCCCGAACTTTGTCCGAGGGGCCGTGGTACCCCTCACCGTGGCGTTTCAGTCACTCAAGCCGACGCTCGGAATCCCCGGCAGCGCCCTGGCCGTTGGGGCCGCGACCCTCCTCATTGCCTATGCAGCCCTTGCCGGCATCGAAGAAACGTTTGGGAAGGATCTGGATTATGTGGAATCGTAGCCGAACCTCGACCGTCATTTGTCTCCTCGCGGCCGGATGCGGAAAGGGCCGCACCGTCGAGTCGGTCGGTCCGAATGCGACCACACCCGCCGCGGCACTAGCCTTGTTGACGGCCCTGGCCCACGACTCGCTCGAAGGGCGCCTCACCGGAACACCCGGGATCGCCAAAGCGGCGGGAATCATTGCCCGTGACATGGCTCGCATCGGACTCATCCCCGCCGGTGACAGCGGCCATTTCCAGAGAGTCCCCCTCGTGATGGCCACCCGCGTGGTCAATCAACGGGAAATCGCCGCGCTCTCCTTGGCGGCCAGCTTTGCCGCTCGCGACTCCTTCCCCGCCGCCAAACGGGTCCCCGGCTTCAACATCCTCGGGCGGCTCGATGGCAGCGATTCGTCCCTCAAGAACGAACACATTCTCGTCGGGGCTCACTACGACCACATCGGCGTCCGGCCTCACCCCAGCGGCGACTCGATCTTCAACGGCGCCGACGACGATGCCTCGGGCGTCACGGCCGTCCTCAAGATCGCCGAGCAGCTCCGGGCCGGTCCGCGGCCCCGCCGTACCATCATCTTCGCCGCCTGGACCGGCGAGGAACGAGGCCTGCTTGGCGCTCGGTGGTATGCCGATCACCCGGCGCTCCCACTCGAACAGATGGCCCTCAATCTGGAAGTCGAGATGATCGGTCGTCCCGACTCCTTGGCCGGTGGACCCGGCCGAGCGTGGCTCACCGGGTATCAACGCAGTTCGATGGGACCGGCCCTCGCTGCCGCGGGCCTCCCTATTGTCGCCGACAAACGACCAGCCCAGAACTTCTTTCGGCGGAGCGACAACTACCACTTCGCCCTGAAGGGGATCGTGGCCCACACGATCTCCAGCTACAACATGCACGGCGACTACCACCAGCCGAGCGATCAAGTGGACCGAGTCGATCCAGTCCACATGGCGGCGGTCATCAACGCAGCCGCCAAGGCAGTCAGGCTCCTCGCCGATGGGCCAAAGCCGACTTGGAATCCGGGCGGCCGACCCACCCCGGACTCGAAACAGGACTGACCCGGATGATCCACGCGAGCAAATACCCAGATCTGGTCTTTCCGAACGTGAGCTTCTCGACGCTCTTGATCGACCGGATGAAGGCGCGGCCCGACCGGATTGCCATGATCGACGGCGCCACCGACCGGCGGGTCACCTGCGGACAGATCGTCGACGAGAGCCTCCGCCTCGCGTCGGGTTTGGCCAAGCGCCGATTCGGACCAGGGCAGGTGTTCGCCGTCTTGCTCCCTAACGTCATCGAGTATGCGGCGATCCTGATCGGCGTCAGTCACACCGGCGGGACCTCGACAACCCTCAATCCGCTCGCCACCGCCGACGACCTCGGCGCCCAGCTGGGTGACGCCAAGGCCCGTTTCCTCATTACCGTCCCCGCCTTGCTCGAGCGCGCCGTTCTAGCGGCGAAACAGGGCGGCGTCGAAGAGGTATTCGTCCTCGGATCCGGGCCAGGAGCTACCCCGTACCAGGCCCTGCTGGACACCGACCCGGTTCCCGTCAACGTCGCCGTCGACCCAAGGACGGCGGTCGCGATCATGCCGTGGTCAAGCGGCACCAGCGGCCGGCCCAAAGCCGTCATCCTGACCCACGAGTGCATCGTGGCCCAACTGCACCAGTTTGCGGCCGTCCAACATCACGCACCGGACGATCCGGCCGTGGCGGTGCTGCCGTTCTTCCACATCTACGGCCTAACGCTAATCTTGCTCTCCACCCTCCTGAATGGCGCTCCCTTGGTCGTCATGGGGCGGTTCGAGCTCGAACCGTTTCTGGCCGTATTGGCGAAGTACCGGGTTGCCCTGGCGCCCGTGGTGCCCCCGATCCTCCTGGCCCTGACCAAACACCCGGTCGTCGATCACTACGACCTGTCCCATCTCAAGTACATCATGTCAGGTGCCGCACCCCTCGGCGTTGACCTCGAAATTGCCTGCGCCAAACGCCTCAAGTGCCTGGTGATTCAGGGATATGGGATGACCGAGTTGACGGGGGCCAGCCATCTTCATCCATTGGAGGCGACAGCGGTCCGTCATGGGTCGGTCGGTTTCTTGGTCCCGAACCAACAGGCGAGGATTCTCGACCCCGGCACAGGAAACGATCTCGGCGTCGGCGAACGCGGCGAGATCCTACTCCGGGGGCCGAACGTCATGAAAGGGTACTTGAATCGGCCGGCGGAAACGGCCGCCACCTTGGACCAAGACGGCTGGCTCCATACCGGCGACATCGGATACGTCGACCAAGACGGCTACTACTACATCGTCGACCGACTCAAGGAACTGATCAAGTACAAGGGCCACCAGGTCGCGCCGGCGGACCTCGAAGCCGTGCTCCTGGCCCACCCTGCCATCGCCGACGCCGCCGTTATCCCGAGCCCCGACCCCGAGGCCGGTGAGGTACCCAAAGCGTTTGTTGTGCTGAAATCGCCGCTCACCGCTGAGGAGATCATGGACTACGTTGCGTCCAAGGTGTCCCCGCTCGATAAGGTGCGCCGAGTGGCGATCGTCGACTCAATCCCAAAATCTCCATCGGGCAAGATTCTCCGGCGGGTTTTGGTTGAGCAAGAGCGAGTGAAGATGGCCGGCCAGTGAATTATCGGAGCATCGCTGCGTCCACCTTGAGTCTGCTGACCGCCAACCTGGCCAACGCCCAGTCGCGGCCGCCCGGACCCGATTCACTGACCCGTCGCGCCATGGCTCTTGCCTATCTCCGGATCGAGCTCGCCGTCCGCGATCGGCCGGTGGCTGCCGATCGTTTGGCCGAGACGAACCAGACGTTTGACCGGGCCACCCTCGCCTTCTTTGGGGGCCGCTATCAGCAGGTGATCGGAACCCTCGACTCGCTCGGCGCGGTCATCGAAGGCGATTCCGCCGTAGCGCCCGGCCATCGCCGTGAAGCCCTCCGGGCCATCGACCAACCGACCGGTGAACGCTTCGTGCTGTCCTCCCCTGACGGGGACGTTCCCTACCGAGTCTACCGGCCCGCCTCGCTCGGGAGCCGGGTAGCAACGGTGGTCGTGGCGCTTCATGGCGCCGGCGCCGACGAGACGGCCTTCCTCGAAGCCTACGGCGCCGGCCGGATCCGCCGCCTGGCGGACAGCCTCGGCTTCATCGTGGTGACCCCGTTCACTAACGCAATGATGCGGGCCTCGGCCAACCTGCCCCGGCTCCTCGACGCCGTCAGCGCCCGAGGACCGATCGACCGGAACCGGGTCTATTTGTTGGGTCACTCGTTAGGTGGCGGCACCGCCTGGAAGCTGGCCCAGGATCAGGCGACCCAAGTTGCCGGCGTGGTCTGCCTGGCTGGCGCTGCGGCCGTCACCGCCCAGAGTGGCGCGGGCCTCCCGCGAACCCTGGTGGTCGGCGCGGGGGTCGACCCCGTCGTTCCCCCGGCCCGGCTCAAGATTGCCGTCGACCAAGCCCACGCCATCGGATGGAACGTCGAATACCGCGAGTTGCCGAGCCAAGGGCACACCCTGATGGTCGGCGCCTTTCTCGACCAAGCAATTACCTGGCTCCTCACCCCCAAATCCTGAGTCCCCATGCCGGCATCGCTCGATTGGGCCTATCTCCGCCCTGGCTGAATTACCTGCAAACGAACGCAAGGGTTCCTTGCGTCAGCCAAGACCACTGTCACGACAACCGTCGACGCCAAGAAGAACACCATCAGCGCGAAACAGGCGTTCGAGGTGCTGGAGGGTATCGACGAGATTTACGCGACCAAAGGCAAGAAGGTGGTCCACCTCGTCCTGAAAGGCGCCCGACCGTCCAAAGAGGACATCGCCGCGCTCTTGATCGGGCCGAGCGGCAATCTCAGGGCACCGACCGCTCGCAAGGGTCGGACCTTGTTGGTGGGATTCGACGAGGAAACCTATCGGAGGATGTTGCGGTAGCTAGGACGGCACTTGCCCCTGGAGAATCGTGATCAGGCGGGTGGTATCGATGTTCCCGCCTGACACCACGCACACAATCTTGCGCCCCTTCACCCGGCCCGAGCGAGCCGCAGCCAGGGCTAACGCCCCCGCCCCCTCCGCCACGATGCGAACCCGCTCGGCCAACATCCGAATCGCGTCCGCGACCTCGGGCACCGAAACCGGTACCGACGCCGCCAGCAAGTCC
>JAYVJS010000502.1:0-3688 GCA_043769075.1 Gemmatimonadota bacterium
AGCCGGTCGAGGGCGAACAACAGCAGCTCGGCCTTGTCATGGAAATGGTAGGTGACGACCCCGGTCGTCGCCTTGAGTTCGGTGGCGATCGCCCGAACGCTGGCGTTGTGGAGGCCATCGCGAAGAATGACCCGCCACGCCGCCTCGGCAACTTGCTCTTTGGTGAAGCTCCGGCCCGCGACCCGCGCCATGGCGGCTCCTCCGACAGCTTGACAGGAAAACAACGCCCGTTACATTGAATACAACAACTGTTGTATTCAGAAGAGGCTCTGATGCTCGATCGGCTCCGTGCCGCCCTCGTTCGCCCCGATCCAACCTACGACCGGTGGGCCAGTTGGCACCAGCCATCGTCCTCCGCCGCGCGGTGGAAAGTCATCGGGCTCCACCTGCTGCCGGGGGCCCTTGGCTGGTTCGCCGTCCACCACCTCGTCCCCTTCTTACAGCCTCGGACCGGCCTGAGCTACGCCTGGCTCCAGTTCTTTGCGCTGGGCTTCATGGCGATCGGCTGGGAGTTGTCGATGCCGTTCGTCTGGCTCCGCCGCGAAGGTCTGACGTTTCGGCAATCGCTCGAGTACCTGGGGCTGACGACGTTCGACCTGCCCGGGATGGCTGTTGTCGCGCCGCTGGCGGTCATAGCCATTGGAGTCATCGGCTTCCCGTACCTGGCCTATGGCTATGAGCCGGTTCGGCTTTGGCTCGACCACTGGTCGGTGATCCACATGCCCGAGTGGCACATCCTGTACTACGGGTACTACAACTTTCCGCTGGTTCCCCTCCTGATCGTATTCGTGGGGAATTTCCTGGGCGAAGAAGTGTACTTCCGAGGCTTTCTGCTCAAACGGCTCGGTTTCCTCGGTCCCCGGGCATGGTTGGCGAGCAACGCGCTTTTCTGCGTCTATCATCTGTGGCAGGCCCCAACTAATTGGGCCTACCTCCCGGTCTTCTTCCTGATTCCGTTTGCCCAGGTCATGACCTGGCGGAAGTCGCTTTCGGTCACGATCGTGGCCCACGTCCTCATTAACTTTGGCCTAATGGACTGGGTCGTGTCTCTTCTCAAGGGTTTGCAATGAAATGGATCTGGCCGATCACGATGGTGGCGATGACTGCCGCATGCTCGAAGCCCGCCCCCGCCCCCCCGTCAGCCACCGCATTGCCGGCGGCGGTGACCGCGAAACTCGATGCCGCCATGACGGACGCCTTTGCCAAGCGAGAGATGCCGGGCGGCGCCTTGGTCGTCGTCCAGGGCGATCGGATCACCTATGCCAAGGGATTCGGCTCGGCTGATTTGGCGGCCCAGCGCCCCTACACCGATTCCACCTCGACCGTGATCGGGTCGACCTCGAAGCCGTTGACCGGCCTCGCGGTCCTCCGGCTGGTCCAGCTCGGTAAAGTCGCGCTTGATACGCCGATTGCCCGGTACGTTCCGGACCTGACCTTCAACGATTCGCGAGCCGGCGGGATGACGCTTCGCCACCTGTTGACCAATCGGTCCGGTCTTCCAGCCGGATTCTCGGGCGCCGCCTACCAGCGGCCCTCGATCCAAGACAGTGCCGCCCTCGACCGGCTGGCTCACGCCATGACCCAGCTTCCACTCGCCTTTGCACCGGGTGAAGGCTACCTGTACTCAAACCGGGGCTGGGCCATGGCTGGTTACGTGGTCCAGCGAGTCAGCGGGGAGCCGGTCGAAGCCTTCATGCAGCGCGAAATCTTCGAACCGTTAGGAATGACCGGGACGACGTTGGCCTTCTGGACGGTGCCGAATTTGGTTCAAGGCTACGTCGAGGGCCGGACGGTCAAGAACATTCCCCACGGGCCCTCGCTGACCCGAGAGTACGGGCCGGCCGGGATGATCGTCTCGACCCCTCGTGACATGGGACGGTTGCTGGTCGCCATGATGAACCAGGGCCGGACGGTGCTCGGGACCCAGTTCTTGACGCCGGAGCTGATCGCCGAGGCGGTCCGGAGCCAGGCGCAGGCTGAAAGCGAGTTAGGCGGGCCGACCACCTACGGGCTCGGCTGGGAAGTGGACTCGATGCTCGGCACCCGAACGGTGAAGAAAGCCGGGTCGGTTCACTCGATGGTGTCGCTCTGGGTGATGCTGCCGGACCAGAAGACGGCGATGGCGTTCAGCTTCAATCGCGAGGACTACAGCATCCTCGCCCTGATCCCGGCGGTGGTGAAGATTCTCGGCGGTGGCCAAGCCGACCCCTTCCCGGTGTTGTCCCAGCCACCGGCCGTCCCTGTCGCGAAGGCTCGGGTTGCGGCCGCGGCGCTCGAGCGTTGGGTCGGCAGTTACGACACCAGGGTCGGCGACGTGGTGGTTTCCCGCCGGGGCGATTCATTAGTGGCGGACTACCAAGGCGGTCTGGTCGGCCTGATCTCGACCAGCGATTCCTCATTCACGGTCGTCAGTGACGTGCTGGCCGAGGGCGGCCAAATCATGACCTTTCGTCGCCGGGGCCGAGCCGTCGCGCTGTGGATCGGCCCCGACTCGACCGGGATTCGACGCTAGGGCTTGGCCCCGCGGATCGCATCGACGGCCTCCTTGGCCGCCTTCTGAAGAAAACCGATCTCGCTCGAGATGCTGACGAGCGGGATCCCGCGGCGGGCCCAGTCACCGGTCAGGGTCACGTCATTGGTGTGAATCGCCGGGTGAACCCGATGGGCCGCGCAGGACGCGATCACCTTCTCAATGGCGGCTACCAGGACCGGGTCGCGCATTTTACCGGCCACGCCTAACGCGATCGAAAGGTCATTCGGTCCGACCAACGCGGCGTCGACCCCAGGCACGGCCAGGATCTCGTCGAGATGGTCCATCGCCTCCCGGGTCTCGATCTGGACGACGACGAAGGTTTCCCGGTTCGAGTCGGCCATCATCTGAACCACATCCCCGCCCTTGAACTCGGTATGGCCGCGGCCTAACGCGCTGCCCCGCCGTCCCACCGGCGGGTACTTGACCATCGACACCGCGTCCCGGACCTCGGCGGCGCTGGTGACCCGGGGCAACATCACCCCTTGGGCGCCCCCGTCGAGGGCGTGGGAAATCTGCTCGTAGGTCAAGGCGGGCACCCGAACGATGGGCGTCACGCCGAGGAGCCGAGCCATCCGGGAGAGTTCACCGAGGCTTTCGGGCCCGAAGACCCCGTGCTCGTTGTCGATGATGACCCAGTCGAGTCCGCCGTTGAGTAGGGCCTGGATGACGGAGGCTTGGCGGAACTCGGCAATCATGGTGCCGATGGACAGCTTGCCTTCGGCGAGCCGTTGCTTGAGACGATTGGCCGGAATGAGTGACATGAAAACGATTCCTAGAAGTGGAGGGGGCGAAGAGCGAGGGCGGCTAACAGGGCTCGCCAGGCCAGGCCTCGGTGGCTGACGCCGTCTTTTTCACTGTCGGTCGCCTCACCGAAGGTCGAGCCGAGGTCATCGCTCACGAAGTAGGGATCGTAGCCGAAGCCATTGGTCCCCCGCGGCTCGACCCCAATGCTGCCTGGGCAGGAGGCGTCGAACGCCTCGGGGATGGCGCCCGGCTTTCGGACTAAGACCAGGACGCAACGATAGCGGGCCCGCCGGCGGGCTTCGACGGCCCCGGAGAGCCGGCGAAGCAGCATGGCATTGTTGGCGGCGTCAATGGCCTCCGCGGTACCCTTTGCCTGGGCCCATCGCTTGGAACGGACCCCCGGTTCGCCTC
>JAYVJS010000503.1:0-4164 GCA_043769075.1 Gemmatimonadota bacterium
GCTCGTGGCGCTCGTGCTGGCCGGCGGCAAGCTTACTGTGGAAGTCTATGAGGGCGGGTTTGCGTCGGTCAATTCGTTCATCTTCTCGAACGGGCAGTCGCTGGTGGTGCTCGACGTCCAGCGGAAGGCCGTGGAGGCGAAGAAAGCGGTGGAGTTGGTTCAGGCCAAGGGTCTCCCGCTGACCCACATTCTGATCAGCCACGGGCACACCGATCATTTCACCGGGATGGCGGTGTTCCATGCCGCCTTTCCCGACGCGAAGATCGTAGTGGCGACCGAGGCCATTAAGCGAGACATCAAGGCGTACGCGATCTACATGGATCAGGGCGGGGCGACCGGGGCGGAGCCGGCTGTGGATCCGGCGCTCAAGCCGAAGACGGCCGAGCACCCCGACGGGTTCGACTACGAGCGGTTGAAGGGTCGCGGTGTGGCGGTCGGAACTGCTCCGGATCAAGGCGCGGTATGCGGGCCGAGGGCCGGTGGTGTATCCGGGGCACGGGGCACCGGCGGACATGGGGTTGTTTGATACGACAGTGCGGTACATTGACGATTATACCCGGATCGTGAGGTCGGCCACGTCGCAGGGGGAGGCGATGCGGCGGATGACGGAGGCGTATCCAGGATATCGGGAGGCGGATTTCTTCCTCAAGTACAGCGTGATGAATCACGTCCGTCAGTAGACATGGTGCGTCACGACCCTCATGCGCGCGACCCGCTCCACGGGATCACGTTGGAGATGATGGTGACGACGATCCTCGAGCGTCATGGGTGGGCGGAGATGGGAAAGCGGATTCCGGTCCGTTGTTTTCTCCAGGATCCGACGGTGAAGTCGAGCCTCGCGTTCTTGCGGAAGACGCCCTGGGCGAGGCAACGGCTGGAAGCGTGGTATGTAACCATGCAAAAAACTTGACGATCCACAGCGAGGAACGCATCCCGAAGCGTCCAACGGCATTAGGCGTTACCCGATGACGTGATACTTCCGGGCCCGGGTTCGCACCTCCTGGGTCCGATCCAACTCTCGGAGCGCCGCGAATGGCAGGGCGTCCTTGGCCGCGTTCGCAATCGAGCCGGTTGCCTTGATTTCCTGAAGGGCCCGCCGCACCGCGCCGAGCGCAACCATCCCGAAGTCGAGGAACGCCGCAAAGGCCACGTTGACGGCCTTCATCTCCTCGATCGTGCCGCCGATCGACATGATTGGCTTCTTCACCACGCCGAACGCCTCCTTGTTTTCCGCCATCGGGAGTCCGGGGAACCAGAACCCGTCGGCCCCCGCTTCGGCGTAGGCGGCGGCGCGTTCCATGACCTCGGTTTTCGTCCGGCCTTCCCGGAGGCCGACCGACGCGACCAGCAGCACGAAGTCCGGATCGCGCCGGGCATCGGCCGCGGCCTTGATCTTGTCGACCATCGTGGCGAGCGGCACCACGTCGCCCTTGGGGGCGCCGAGATGGGGCACGAGGTCGGCGTCCTCGATCAGGATGGCGGAGAGCCCGGCCCGCTCCGCCAGTTGGATGGCGCGGTAGACGTGCATCGCGGTTCCCTTGCCATCCTCGATGTCGAGCAGGACCGGAATGTCGACCCCGCCGGCGATCGGTTCGGCCACCGCCAAGAGATCCGAGAGGGTGACCAGGCCGACGTCCGGAATCCCGAGAGCTCGCGACGGGGCTTGCCCCGAGATGCACACGAACGGGAACCCCTCCTGCTCGGCCAGCCGGGCCGAGAGCAGGTTCTCGAGGACCGGTGAGTAGAAGGGATCGCCTTTGAAGAGTTGGCGGAGCCGGCCGGCGCGAGTGCGGCTTTGGGGGGTCGGCATCGGTGGAGTTGCCGTCGCCGAACCGAGTTCGGGTCCGGACAAGGCGCCGGCGGCCAGGGCGGTGGCGGAGCTCAAGAATTCGCGGCGCGTGGGCGGTCCTTGCATGGTAGGGCTCCGTTTGGGTGCTGGAATAGTAGCCGAGTCTCCGGTCGGGCCGAATTGTGACGGATGTGACAGACCGGGTCCGGGGTGGGTAGTACCGTTACGTCCACTACCAATGGAGACGCCCATGATGCCTTTTTTCTCTCCCAGGCTTCTGCCGCTGATTGCCGTGGTTTTCCTGGGCGGCCCGTCCGCTCTGAGCGAGGTCAGCCGAGTTCGGCGTCACCTCATTGGCGCCGAGACGGTGCTGGCCCGGCGTGACGAATCCCAGCTATCGGCGGGCCAGCGGGCGAATCGCCGGCACGTGAAGGGCCTGCTGGCGGAGTATCGCAGGGCGGGGCAATTCCCGACGAACGAGGACTTCGCCGACCGCCTGGTCCCGTATTTTCGAGATCGCCGCGGCACCCTCTGCGCAATGGCGTTCCTCCTGGAACGCACCGGCTACGCCCACATCGTGGATCACGTCGCCGCGACCCGCAATAACGCCTACGTCCGGGAATTGGTCGACGAACCCGGATTGGCCGAGTGGTTGGACCGCTTCGGACTCACGGTGGCGGAGGCGGCCCGGATTCAGCCGGCGTACGGGGGCCCGCCCTGGGAGCCGTACGTCGACCCGAACAAGATGACCTCGGGCTATGCCGTGGCATCGGTGGTCGGGATTGGCCTATCGGCCACCGCCACCGCGCTCAACTTGGCCGGCCCCCGAAGCCGGCAGCGCCTGGCTTGGCTCGGCGCCGGGGCCGGCATGGTGACCGTAATGTTAGGCGCCGGGAAGGTGGATAACGAGGCGCCCGTTCGGAGACTTGGGATTGCGAACCTGGTGGTCGGCGGGATTGCGGCGTTGGTCGGGATTCATGGATTGGTCGATCGGAGCCAACCCGGCGCCGGCGATGGCCGGGAGCTCCGGCGAGCGCTCGATGTCGGGGTCACGGTCGGTCCCGGCGGCGCACCCGGCGTTCGGGCGACATTGCGGTTCTGACGGGGAGGTCCGCTTGAACAAATCGGCGCTCACGACCGGGTGGCAGGTGTTGCTGCTCCTTGGAGCTTTCGGGTGTACCGAGCCAGCCGGACCGGTGTCGGGTCGGCTGTATTCGGGGTATGACCTCAGAATGATCGACAGCCAGTTCCTGCCGGTCGAGGTGACGCCGGGCGGACTCCTGCTCGCCAACGGCCTGGCCTTCGGCGTCATCGGACGGCCCCGTGGCGAGGAGGGCGGGACCGGCTCGGTGGCGTACGTAACCCTGATCCGGCAAGGGAACCAGAACGCCGTCCGGGAGGTCGTGCATCTCAATTATGCCGTTGATGGCGATGAGGTCCGAATCGATCTCTGCCCGCCGGCGAGCAGTTGTCTGGTGCCCACTGAACTCATCGGCTCCGTCGTTGCGGGGGGAAACGAACTGATTCTTACGCACTTCCTGAACGGCCAGGCCGGGCCGGTGTACCACTATTTCCCTGCGCTGGCTGAGTAGACGCGGCGCCTTCCTTGCCCATCAGTGGGCCGCAATCCAGCGCAGCAGCGCGGTGACGACGTCCTGGTCCAACGCCCGCCCCTCGGCGCTGTAGCCGGTCTGGACCGCCGCCATGTCGGCGCGCGGTTGTTCCGGCGACAGCGGTTCGTGTTTGAGGACGTGGTTGGCGTTGGGACTCAAGTGGTACGTCACGTCCCGCTTGGCGCCGCGGAGCGACGCGACCAACCGGTCCGCGTCGAGGGTCGGATCGACCTGCATGTCTTTGCCCCCCTGCAGGACCAGGATGGGCACCTCGATCTTGGCGGCCTCGACCGCGGGCTCGAACGACACCAGCGCCCGGCCGAGGTTCGCCACCGGCTTGGCCATCATCGCGAAGAAGATGGCCTGCATCTGGGGCAGGGGCGACATGCTCTTGGGATCGACCTCTTTCCCGGCAGCGAAATCGGCGAGCCCGTCGCGGATCGGCTTCATCTGGGCTTCGACCTGATCGGCCGGAAGTTTGGCGACGTTCCGGAAATTGCCCTCCAGTTGGGTAATCAGCACGTCCTTGAGCGCCCGGCCCGGTCCGGCGAGGAGGATGACGCCGCGGACCGCCGTCTGCTCCGCCAACGCCAGCCGAGTGACGTGCATACTGCCCTCGCTGTGCCCGGCAATGAAGATCCGATTCCGGTCGACCTCCGGACGACTCCGGAGGAGGGCCAGCGCGGCCTGGGCTTCGGCGAGATAGGTGTCGAGGGTCAATTCGGCGAGCGGGGGTCCGCCGTTCTTCCCTGAGAAGGCCTT
>JAYVJS010000504.1:0-21245 GCA_043769075.1 Gemmatimonadota bacterium
GCTATCAATGGCAGACCAGTCTTCCGCTCTACGTCCTGGGAACCCTGATCGTCACCAACATCGTTTTGGAGTTGGGGCCGGTGTTGGTCGGGCTGGTGCTGGCCGGCCGGATTGGTGCCCGTTATGCGGCTGAGCTGGGGACCATGCGGGTGACCGAGCAGATCGATGCGCTTGAGAGTCTGGGACGGTCGCCGGCGTCGCATCTGATCATCCCGCGGGTGTTGGCGGGGTTTCTGATGGTGCCGATTCTCACGGTCATCGCCGACGTGGTCGCGGTGGTGGTGGCGTGGTACGCGGTCAAACAGGTGTTGCCGGTTACCGATGAGGACTTCGCATACGGCGCCCAGTATTTCTATCGGACCTTTGACGGCTATTACTCGGTGATCAAGGCGTTTTTTTTCGGGGGCGCGATCGCCCTGATCTCATGTTATATGGGGTTCAATACCAAGCAAGGCGCCGAAGGGGTCGGCCGGGCCACCACCGGAGCGGTGGTCGCCAGTTCGGTCGTCATCTTGCTGCTCAACGCCACGCTCGCCCGGTTGCTGCTCAACCAATGATCGAGCTTCGCGGCATCAAGAAGCGGTTCGGCGAGCAGGTGGTACTCGACGGCGTGGATTTCGTGGTGGCGGACGGCGAGACCGTGGCGCTGCTCGGCCCCTCGGGCACCGGCAAAAGCGTCTTGCTCAAGCATATCAACGGGTTGATCCATCCGGATGCGGGCCAGATTCTGGTCGACGGCAAGAACGTCGCGCTGCTGCGACGGGACGACCTGGCCGAGTTGCGGATGAAGATCGGGTATGTCTTTCAGAACGGCGCCTTGTTCGATTCGATGACGGTCTACGAGAACGTCCGGCTCGGCATCGTCAATGAAAAGCACTATGGTGACGACGACTTCTGCCGGGCCCGCGTGGCGGAGTGTCTCAGGTTGGTGAACTTGGCCCCGGACACCGAGAACAAGTTCCCGGCCCAGCTATCGGGCGGGATGCGGAAGCGAGTCGGGATTGCCCGGGCCATCGCGGGGCAGCCCAAGTACTTACTGTACGATGAGCCGACCTCCGGACTTGATCCGGTGAACTCGGACATCATCGACCGGCTGGTCAAACGTCTGGCCGACGAACTCGGAATTACCAGCGTGATGGTGACCCACGACGTCCGGGGCGCCTTTCGGGTGGCCGACCGGATTGCGCTGCTCAGTCAAGGCAAGATCGTGCTGCAAGGGACGCCTGACGAATTCAAGGCGTCGAACATCGACCAGGTGCGTGCGTTCCTGGAACGGGATTTCGAGACCGACGAGGCAGCCTGAGCGACTATGGATCTCCATCATAAGCAAGAAGTCACGGTTGGGTTGCTGGTCCTCGGCGGGATCGGCTTATTCATGGCCGGCACCATGTGGCTCAAGGGCCGGAGTTTTTCGAGCTCGGGCGAGCAGGTGCGGATCGCGTTTGCGGATGTCGGCACCCTCAAGCGGGGCTCGGCGGTTCGGGTGTCCGGAGTGAACCTTGGCTCGGTCGATCAGATTGCCTTCGAGGGGGTCGGCAAGGTCGTGGTCACCGTCAGTTTGAAGCCGATCGTGCAGCCCAAGATCGATGCCACGGCCAAGCTCGGCTCGGCGGGGCTGATGGGCGATGCGCTGATCGTCTTTCATCCCGGCAATGCCAGTCAGCCGTTGCCCGCCGGTACGACGATCCAGGGTGTGGCGGACCAGGGGTTGGTGGAAATCGGGACCGAGCTGAGCGGTCAGGCCAAGTTGGCCTTGACCGGGATCAACGAAATTGCCAACAAACAGCTGGCCGACAATTTGAACGCGACCCTGTTGGCGATGCAGCGAATGATGGCCGTCTACTCCAACACCAAGTCGGGGCCGGTGAGCGAGCTGACGGCTACGATGCGCCAGCTCCAGACGTTGACCGGTCACCTCGATTCGACCCTCGCGGCTTCCAACTTGCCGCGGACCCTCCGAAGCGGCGATACCCTGGCCACCAATTTAGGGGCGACCAGCAAGGAGTTCGCGGTGACAGCGGCCCGGTTCGACAGCTTGCTGCAGAAGATCAACCGGGGCCAGGGTAGCCTGGGCAAACTGGTTACCGATACGACCCTCTATTCCGAAATGACCAAGGTGACGGCGGCGCTCAAGGAGTTGGTGGACGAGATCAAGAAGCACCCGAGCAAGATCACCATCCAGGTCAAGGCCTTTTAGGCCCCCTTAAGCCGCAACCCGCCCCGCCGATACTCCGGGGTATGCAAATCACTGCGTCGAACATCCAGCTCAGCAGCGCCCATCGGTTCGAGGCGCAGCACGCGGTCAAGGAACAGCTCCGAGTCGCGATTCGTCCCGTTCAGGACTCCTTTGCCCATGGTAGAGGCGGCCGCGATGACGAGAAGCTGATCAAGCTCCTCAAACGCTACCTCGACGGACGCTCCGACGGCCGGGAGGATGAGAAGATCACCGAGAAGATCGACCGGTTGGTCAAGCGGATCGAGCAACGGCAGGCCGACGGGGCGGTGCGGTTCGACCTCAAGTACCGCCGACAGGAATCCTACCGCGAAGTCGAGGCCACTAGTTTCCGGGCCACCGGAAGCGTCGCGACATCGGACGGTCGGCAAATCGACTTCAGCGCCGCGTTGGACTTGGCCCGAGTCTACGCCCGGACCGAAACCGTTTCGCTACGAGCTACCGGCGCGATTAACCCGGGCATCCTTCCCACGAACTCGACCCCCGCCGCCACACCCGCACCGGCCGTAGCGGCGCCGGCTGTGGTAGCGCCGACCGCGCCTCCGCCAAGCCAGCAGGCGCTCTCGTTAGGCGGGAGCGTCCTTGGTCTCGATGCCAACGGCGACGGTCAAATCGATGTGGCGACTGAATTGGTGGGCCAAAGCGGAAACGGGTTCTCCGAACTAGCTCAGTACGACGAGGACGGCAACGGCTTCATCGACGAGGGCGACAGCGTCTTCAAGAAACTGGCCCTGATCGACCAGGGCGCCCATGGGCTGACGGCGGATACCCTGACGCTCCGGGGCGTTGGGGCGATCTACACCGGCTCGGTGGCGACCCCGTACCGCTTCACTGACGGGGCGAACCAGACCGTGGCCAGCTTGTCGCGGACGGGCGTCTATCTGAACGAGAACGGCACCAGCGGAATTGCGCAGCAAGTGGATGTTCTGATCTAGCGTGGCCCGAGGTTAAGTTGCCGCCATGCTTGGGGTGACTTTCTTGGGGACCGGCGCCGCCTGTCCGACGGTCGAACGCAACGTCTCCGGCCTGGCGCTGATGCGCGAGGGCGAAATGATGCTGTTCGACTGCGGTGAGGGCACTCAGCGCCAGATGATGCGCTACGGCGTCGGGTTCAGCTTCTCCGAGATCTTCTTTTCCCACTACCACTCCGACCACCTCCTTGGCGTCATCGGCCTGTTCCGGACCATGGGGCTACTCGACCGGAAGGACGGCGTCACCCTCTACGGGCCGAAGCCGGCTCAGAAGATCATCACCCACGCCCTCAGCGTGGGGGTCGAACGGACCAAGTTTCCAGTTGAGATCATCGAGGTCAAGCCAGGCGACCGGCTCAAGCGCAAGGAGTACGACATTGCCGTGTTCGAGACCGAGCATCGGATCGACACGGTTGGCTACGCCTTGGTTGAGCGCGACCGGCTCGGCCGGTTCGATCCCGAGGTCGCAAAGTCGCTCGGCGTGTTGGAAGGGCCGCTCTGGGGACAGCTCCATCGAGGCCAGTCGGTCACCCTGCCCGACGGCCGAGTGGTGCCGCCGGACGCGATCGTCGGGCCGCCACGGCCCGGCCGGACGGTGGTGTACAGCGGCGATACTCGACCCTGCAACGGAGTCCGAAAGGCCGCCACGGGGGCCGACCTTTTGATTCACGAGGCCACCTTTGGCTCCGACGAGCGGGAACGGGCCGTCGAGACCGGCCACTCCACCGCTCGCGAAGCGGCCGAACTGGCCCGCGATGTTGGGGTCAAGCGTCTGGTGCTGACCCACATCAGCGCCCGCTACAACCGCGACGCCCCGGAGCTGGTCGAGGAGGCGCGAGCCGTGTTTCCCTCGGTCACGATTGCCCGCGACGGGATGTCGGTCGACGTCCCGTTTCCCGACCGGCCCGCTACCAGGCCTCCTGTCGCAAGCTAGCGTCCACCAAATCCTGGAGCCGCGCCGGCGGCCGCTCATCACCCGGGAGCCGGCCGGAGAGGCCGAGGGCTCGGCCGGTGCGGATTCGGCGACGCCAGCTGGCCAGCTCTTCGGCGGCCACCACACCATGAAGTTCGACGCCGATTTCCCAGAGGTGGCTCCGCGCCGACAGCGCGGTGACCCGAGCCTCTCGACTTACTGCGGCTTTGAACCAGGTTACCGCTCGTTCGAGTCGGTGCCGATCGGCGGCATGGGCCAAGGCCCGAAATCGGTCCGGTAGAATTGCGAACTCGTCCAAGATCAGGTCGGGGAATCGGGACGGGAGGCTGCCCCACCGTTCAAGGACGAGGCGCCCGAGCAGGCTCGCCTCGATGCGTTTGGTGCCGAACGCCACCAGCGACGGGACCCGGCCGGCTGTCCACAGGGTGATTGACCAGATCCCAGCATGCCAGATCATTTCGATATCCCGCTGTTGAAGACGGGAACACGATAGCTTCTGGCTAGGTGACCTGAATAACCGAAATGCCGGCTATTTGGCTCCGATTGCCGCAAACCGATCGGATAGTCATGATACCTCGTCGCTTGCTGGAACGGAGACCCGGCCCCATCTTGTTCCATCCTTAGACAAGGTGGACCGATGTCATCTTGGGTCGCGCCACTAGTGGCTTCGGCAGCGTTCGTGCTGGCCGGTTGCGGGTCGGAAACTACGCTCACTCCGGCGGAGCGGGCGGCCCTGGCCGACTCGGTCCGGACCTTCGCCGCCAACATGGTCACGACGATCGACCGTCACGATGTCGACGGATTCATCGCTCGTCACCTCGACGGCCCCGACTTCGCGTGGGCCACGTTCGGCGGAATGGAACCGCTCGATTCCCATCATGTGTCCATGAAGGCGTACTTTCCGAGCGACCAGGGGAAGAACGTCCACTTCAAGCTCGGAGAGTCCCGAGTCCACGTGATCGATCGGGACGCCGCCGTGATGACCGGCATCATCCACTCGACCAATGTCGATGCGAATGGGAAACCCACCACGGGTCACGAGGCCTGGAGCATCGTCGTCCAGCGGATCGCCGGCGACTGGAAGGTGGTCCAGGCCCACGAATCCTACCCCCGGACGCCCTAGCGTCCGGCGGAGAATCTCGTCCCGGCCGAAGCCGCTCCCTGCGGAACCGGCTCTGGGCTACTTGGCGCTCGCGGCAGGGACCAGATCGTTGAGGGCGATCGGCCATCGCGGATGACGCGCCGCCCGGATCGCCTCCAGCGGCCCGGCCACGACCGTGACCAAGCTGGCGGGGTCGAGGGTTCGGCTCGCAATCGCCTTCACCTGATCGACCGTGATCGCCTCCACCGCCCTGGGCCATTGCATCAGCCGATCGGTCCCGCCATGGCGAACCTGCTCCAGTGCAAAGGTCGCGCTCGCTTGCGCCGAGCCCTCGAGGCGACCCCGCCATTCGGCGTTGATCAGCCAGCCCTTGGCGCGGGTTAGCTCCGCCTCGTGTACCGGCTCGGTCGGATGGTGGAATCGCTCGATCTCGTCCCAGCTGAACCGAATCAGCGGTGCCACCGCCTCGGGGCGACCGCCCGTTCGGATCTGCAGCAACCCCGCCCCGGAACCGGTTTCAGGCAGCAAGAACGCGTCGCGATTGGTGAGACCGCGGATTTCTCGCGCCGCGATGTTGAGCCGCTCAGAGAGGATGAAGGCCATGGCGGCGAGCGGCGCGCGATCGGCGTCGGCAACCGGACCGATGACCTTGCCGATCGCGAGCCAGCCTTCCAAGCTCGGGACATCCACCGTGTGAAACGTGGGCCCCGGCGGACGAGCCTCAATCAGGGTCCGGGCGCGATCGACCGGCGGGGCCGGTCGCCAGGCTCGAGTCGCGGTCTCGATCGCGGCCTCGACCTCGGGGCGCTCGACCGGTCCGCCGATCCCCAGGACGATCTGCCGCGGACCAAACGCCCGCGCCGCGAGGGCTCGCACCGCAGCCTCCGTGACTCGCGTTCCCGGATCAGGCGGCGCCAAGGGATACCCGTACAGCCGGCGCGCCAACTCGATCTTTGGTCTGAAGCCGTCGCCGTCAATCCCGGCCATCGGCATGTCGTATCCCGGTCCGGTTCGATACGCCGCGATGGTTGCGGGGTCGAGGTCGGGGTCGGCGACGAGCCCCAGGAGCAGATCCAGTCCAACCCGCCAATCCTCGGGCAGCACGTCGAGGGAAACTCGGGTGGCGTCGAGCGATTGTTCAACATCGAGCCCGGCACCCAAATCAGCCAGCCGGGGGGACACTTCGCGCCCGCGGGTGATGAGGTTCACCAGAAGCTGGGCAGCGCCCGCCTCGCCCGGGGCCTCATGGAGGCGGCCCAGCGGAACCGCGACCGACAATCGGACAATGCGATCCGCTGACGCTGGAACGATAAATGCCTTGAGCCCGCTCGAAGCCTGAAACAGCGCCGCGGCGGGATCGGCGGGGCTGAATGGAGTCGCAGCAAGTCTCAGGTCGCGTGGGTGATGCCAGTCATGCTCCAGCACCGGTCGGGTGTGGCCCGGCAAGATGTCCGCGGCCTTCTCGCACCCAACCAGGAACAGGAGGGAGAGGTAACGCGTCGTCATCGGCTGGATGCCCCCGTTCGGCGTGGTGCCCAGGCCGAGTCGAGCCAAATTGGACCGCTGCCAGGGGCCGGTGCTGCGCGGGCCACCGCAATAACGCGATTCGATGGCAGCAGATACGTCCGGGCCACTCGCACAATTTGATCGACCGTGGCCGAGTCGCGGGCTCGAAGCAGGTCAGGCAGCGCGGTCCAATGATTCATGGTGTGATAGTGGCCGATGACAAAGGCGAGTTCCGCCGGTCGGTTGAGCGTCTTCGCCCACTCGAGGCGGAGTCGCTTCCGAGCTCGCTCCAGCGCCAATCGGTCAACGCGTCCTTCGCGGAGGTCGTCGACCGCCGCGAGGAGCCCGCGTTCGATCGCCGGGAGGTCGCCGTCGCTGGTTCCGTTGGCGACGAGGTTGAGCCCGGCCGTCGAGCCGAAGCGATTGGTGTGAATGACCCGAAAGTCGGCGTGGGCCGACCCCTTCGTCTTCAGCCGTTGGCCGGCCAACCCGTCGGGGCCAGTGAGCAACGCGGCGATGACGTCAACGATGGGCCGGTCCGGGTGCCCGATGCCGGGAATCCGAAAGCGGACATGGACCTGCGGTGAGAGAGGCTCGGCCCAGTCCAGCCGGACCGCCCCGCTGGGGAACAACTCAGCCTCGAGGTCGAGATCGGCCGGCGGCTCCGGGCCGCGGGGCAACCTGCCGAAGTACCGCTCCGCCAACGGCATCGCCTCGGCAAGCGAGATGTCGCCGACGAGGACGAGGGTGACGTTGTTTGGCACGAAGTAGCGCTCGTAGATGTCGATCATCGCGGCCCGGGAGAAGTTGGCGAAGTCGCGCGGGTGTCCACCGTCGGGCTGGAAGACCGGGTGGGAGACGCCGGTGACCGCGTCGATCGCCTCGTTGAACCGAATCTGGGGTCGGCTCCGGGCGCCGAGGATCTGCTCGAGCACCGTGAACCGCTGCGCCTCCCAACCTCGGAGGACGGCATTGGCCAACCGATCTGCTTCGACCCGAAAGAACAGCTCGAGGGCGTTCTTCGGCAGCGCCATCCCGATCTCCATATACTCCTGCTCAGTGCTCGCGGGGACCGGATCGGTGTGACGGGTTTGCCCGCCGTACCTCATGTACTCCTGGTACGATTCCCAGAACTCACGATAGCGGGAGTCCTCGTCCTCGAGGCGATAGAGTTCGGCGCGAAGGGAATCGATCTCCGGGGTGCTGGGCCAGGCCAACTCGTCATAGAACACGCTGCGTTGGCGAAAACCATTGCGCTCACGACGCTGGGCCGCGATCAGCCGCTGCTCGGTCGCATCGATGCGGGCCAGCAGCGGTAGCTCCGCTCGCAGGTCTGTGGTCCCAAAGGTGGTCGACCCCTGGTGGAGGGCGTGCTCCAAAAAATGGGTGATGCCGTGGAGCCCAACCGGCTCCGCGATCGAGCCAACCCGAATCCACAGGTTGGCGGCGACCCGGGGCGCTCGATGGTCCTCCACCAAGAGGAGCCGGAAGCCGTTGTCGAGGACCCGCTCCTCGATGACCGGCACGGAGGCGGGTTGGGCAACCATCGTCGGGGCGCCGTTCATTCGGTGACGAAGTGCATTCGCCGGTGCCCGAGTGAGGCCGGCGCCGATCGTCAGCGCGGACGCGGAGGCCAGGACGGCCGCGATCTGATTGGCGGTGGGCGTCATGGTCTGCAATGTACTCCTGGCGATCCCTGCAGTCGAATTAGGACGGTCGCTCCGGCTCATGGAGGACGGCTCGGCGAGCCGTGATCCGCCTCTTCAAGTCAAATCGTCGGCAACACCACCCGGACAGTTCCGCCAATACCGAAATCCCGGCTATTTGGTGCCGTTTACGGCAAACCGGGCCAGGTAGGCGGGGACGTCGAACTTCTTTGCCGCGGCGGTCAGGCTCATGTACCGGACGGTGCCGAAGATCGGCCGCCGGTAGAAGGGCCGGTCGTATTTGCCGAAGCACCAGAGGATACCGCCGTAGGAGTTGGGGTCCCGGCCGTCAAGGGCGTACTTGTGATTGAGATGCTCGAGAATCCTGAGGGCCGCGGCAGCATCCTTGGTCCACATCAGGACCGACTTGCCCCAGAGCATCCGGATGTAGTTGTGGATCTCTCCGTCACGAACGAGGGAGCGCTGGGCGGCGTTCCAGAGCTCGTCGTGGGTTCGGGCCGACTCGAGGTCGTCGCCCGAGTAGAGGGCGGGGCGGGGGTCTTCGGAGTGATCGGCCAGTTCCTTTTGGGCCCAGGCGGGCACCGCGGCCAGGGTCCGATGCTTGGGGTTCAGGTAGACGTGGTTATACGACAGCTCTCGCCAGGTGAGGGCTTGGTCGAGGAATTTGGCATAGTGGTCGCCGGCGCCGGCTTGTTGGGCCGTCAGCAGGACTTCCTGGATGCTGATGGTCCCGAAGTGAAGGTGGGCCGAGAGCCGGCTGGTGACATCGACGTTGGGGTCGTTCCTCTGATCGTACCGGGGCAGGCCGTGGGAGACGAAATCCAGGAGTCGGGCCCGGGCGGCTCGTTCGCCACCCCGAGTGGTCGGCGATGGAGCGACCGAGTGATCGATGTCGCAGGCGGCAACGAGGGTGGCGATGCCTTGGGCGGTCGTGGTCGGGCCGAGGGGCTCGTCGAACGGAATTTCGATCGGACGGCGGGCACTCGGTTCGGGATTGTCGACCGGGTAGAGATGGTGGGGAAGGGCGTCCATCAGGACCGGTCGGATCGACCGGGCTGCGAGGTACTCTTTGGTATGGGCCTGCATCGGCACCACCGTCGCGGAATCGACGGCGATGACCGGAACGGCGATCTTGTCGCGGAGCCGCTTGAGTTGGCGGGGCTGAATAAACGTCGGAAAGAAATCGGTGACCACGAGCGCCGCCCGGCGCGCGAGGCCGACCAGCGGCGACTCGGCATTCCCTCGCTTTGCTTGCTCGGATCGGGTTTCGAGATAGAACGCGTATTGGATCCCCCGGTCGGCAAACCCGCGGTAGAGATCGACGGCCGATTCGAGAATGAAAGTGTGGAGCCGGTCGCTGGCCCAGGGATAGTCGTGGCGGAGACCTTGATAGACCACGACCGGGAGGCCGCGGTGGTTCGCTTGCTCGATCGCGAAATTGAGGGCGAAGTTGGCCCGGGACCGCATGGTGACGCCCTGCATCCAGTAGAGGACGAACTCACCGGTTGAGTTGGGCCGGGGCTCGGTGCCGGCGTGGATTCGGAGTGAGTCGATCATTGGGGGGACGTTACCCCTGGTCGTGGTGGAATTGCCAGCCGGTCGAATCGGGTTCGAGCTGATCGAGGAACCGGGTTCGTTGCTTCCGCATGTCGGCAAGCTCCCGCGCCGGGATCCGGTCCAGTCCTTTCAGGACCAGTTGCATCCGCTGGCCGACGTCGAGACCCTTCGACTTGATGTCATCGAGAAAGGTCCAGTAGAGATAGTTGAAAGGGCAGGCGTTGGGGCCGGTCCGTTCCGACCGGTTGTAGCGGCAACCGCCGCAATAGGTACTCATCCGATCGATGTAGGCACCCGACGAGACGTAGGGTTTGCTGCCGAGGAGCCCACCGTCGCCGTAGCTGCCCATCCCGATGACGTTGGGTAGTTCGACCCATTCCATCGCGTCGGCAAAGCCGGCCCAGAACCACTCGGACAATCGGAGTGGGTTGACTCCGGCCAGGGTGGCGAAGTTGGCTAGGATCATCAGCCGGTGGATGTGGTGGGCGTAGCCGGTCTCTTTGACCGAGGTGATGGCTGCTTTGAGGCAGGTCAGGTCGGTGCGGTCGGGGTCCCAGAAGGCTTGGGGCAGGGGCCGGGTGAACTCGAAGTAGTTCTGGTGCCGGTAGTCGGGCATGGTGCGCCAATAGATCCCGTTGACGTACTCTCGCCAGCCCACGATTTGGCGGACGAATCCCTCCACCGACGCCACCGGTGCGTTCCCGGCGACGGCGCGGTCGACGATTTCCTTCGGGTGGAGTAGCCCGATGTTCATCGCGGCCGAGATCCGGGCTTGGTAGCCGTACTGGTCGCCGGTGACCATCGCGTCCTGAAAAGGCCCGAACCACTGGAGTCGGGATTCGATGAACTCGTCCAGGGTCGCGAGTGCTTGTTTCCGGTTGGTCGGTAATCCGAAGCCGTCGGTCGTGCCCCAGTGATCCGGCATCTGGTTGACCAGGCGAATGACCTTGGCGGTGACGGCATCAGGTGCGAAGTGTTTCGGCGGAGCGGGGAGTCCGTGTTTCTGGAGCGCCTTGCCGCCTTTGCGGTTCTCGGGGTCGAAGTTCCATTGGCCCCCGGCCGGCTTGCCGTCCTTGGTCATCAGAATCCCGAGTCGCTTTCGCTGCCAGCGGTAGAAATCTTCCATTCGAAACAGCTTCCGTCCGTCGGCCCAGGCGGTGAACTCGGCTCGGCTGGTGAGGAAGCGGCGATCGGGGCGAATCGTCAGCCGGGTCGAAGGGGAGAGGCCCGACCCGGCGGCGCGAATTGACCGGTCGATGCCCCACTCGGCGGGCTCCTGGACGACGATCTCATCAGGGCTGAACTGACGGGCGTGGTGGATCAGGCCATCGGCGTAGGACGGGGCTACCCGATGATCGACCTCGAAACCTCGGCCGATCAATTCGTCTCGAAAATGACGGAGTGCTGAGAGGACGAGGACGAGTTTGTGGCGATGGTACGGGAGGGCTGACCCCTTGGCTTGGCTTTCGATCAGGAGGATCCGGCCGTGACCGGGGGTTTCGGGTAGAATGGCCGTGGCCTCGGAAAGCTCCCAAGGACCGACGAAATAGCTTCGCATGGCGGACAAGGTAGTTGGTCCGGTGGCGCCGAGGCATCGGGGCGGCGGCCATTTTGGCCGATGTCGCGTGGACCTGACTAGAGCCTTGCCAGGGAACGTTGCAATGGCACCCCTGTGGGCCTGGCTTTCCCAGTGGTCAAAGCCCTGAGATATCGTGCTAAGTGCTTCCTAGATAGTCGCTTGTGCGTCAGATCGATGATCGGGCACGATAATTGCTCTTAGAGTGGGCGTCGGAAAAGCAGCGGTGGGCAGTGAGTTGGGTTCGGGGCTATAGGACTAAGTTCCCCCCGGATCGACTCCTCCTCACCGCTAATTTTTTGCGTCCGTTGCGGGAGGTCACTAGCTTAGTCCGCCTGCCTGGGGCGGTAGCTCAGTTGGGAGAGCGCTGCAATCGCACTGCAGAGGTCAGGGGTTCGATCCCCCTCCGCTCCATAACAATGCCCCTTGGTGTAACTGGCAACACGTCTGACTCTGGATCAGAAGAGTCCTGGTTCGAGCCCAGGAGGGGCAACTTACGAAGCCGCCGTGAGGCGGCTTTGTTCGTTTCCCCTCCGGTCTCGTTCCCTGACCGGTGTTGCGGGGTCGAGCCCAGGAGGGGCAACTTACGAAGCCGCCGTGAGGCGGCTTTGTTCGTTCAACTTCGGAGGCAGTATGTTGGCGCTCGTTCTGCTCGCTTGGCCACTTCTCGGCGAACCAAGTCGGCCGTTACCGATTGCGGTTCGAGCGTCGGCCGTCGCCAACTTCCTCTATCAGCTTGACTGCGTTGCCGACCTGCCGATCCAATGCGCCCGTACCGACTATGGCGAACTGTGGCGGCGGCGATTTCTGACCTCGGCGGCCGATTCGGCGGCGATTGTGGGTTGGCGGGCTTTCCGGGAGCGATATCAGGGTTCGATTGAGATCGAGGGCGCCGGTGGCCCGTTCCCAGCCGGGGCGGCGATTTTTGGGTCCAACGAAATCAGTCTCGATGCCAAGGTTCGGGTGGCCGGCCTCCAAGCCCGGTCTCCCGAGGATTACTTCGAGCGGGGCGATCTCCTGGTGGTGCCGGGTGACCGCGGGTGGCTGCGTCTGCCGTTCCGACAATTCTGGGGGCGGTGGCTCGGCTGGTGGGAGGCGGGCCCGGCCGCCGAGACGGCAGGATATGCCGCCCGGCTGCAAGCAATCATCGATCGGCCGGATCTGGTTGCGCTCCGGGCGGGGTTTGTGACGTTCTTCCGAAGTCAGTTTGTCGAGAACGATACCCTCGGCTTGTTCCTCCTCCATCGGCCGGATCTCTTGAAGAGCCCGTCCAGCGGCCAACAAATCGACAACTACGCCATCGCTGAGTTTCTTTCGACGGAGCCGCCGGAGATTCGGGCACCGATCATTCTTCACGAGCTCTGCCACTACCTCGCTCGTCAGGCGCCGGCGAAGGAGGTGGCAAGACTGGTGGCCTGGCTCGACTCGACTGGTACGCCGCCGGCGCGGGCCGCCCGGCATCTACTCAACGAAGCCCTCGCCTCGGCGCTCGCGAACGGCTTGGCCGAGCGAGCCTTGACGACGCCCGCTGAGTTTTCGGAGACACTCGCGAGGCCGATGTCATTCTACAGCAATGACGCCATCGATCGCACGGCGAAGGCGTTGGTCGGGTTGGTGGACACCACTCTCGCGCGCGGGGAGTCGATGTTCGACGCCGGGTGGCGCGAGGCCTATCTCCAGCGGATCGAGGCCGCTCTCGGTGCAACCGTTCACGCACCCCGGACCGACGCGATTGAGTCCTTCCTCTTCGTCGATCCCGCGATCGGGTCGTATGCCGTGGTTCGGCGTGCGGCTCGTCGGCTTGGGGCGGCCAGTATCTACGGCCAGTCGGAATCAGTGGCCACGCTCAAGCCATCGATCTTCGACGAAGGGAAAACCAGGACCAGCTTCCTAGTGGTGCACCCGGGGCAGCGGATCCGAGTGGCTCGCCTGGCGGGATTTCCTCCGGCGACTCGCCGGCTGCTGGACCGGATGTCCGAAGGCGTGGTCTGTCTTCCGCGGAACGGTGGGCTCAACACCTATGTCGTGGTTGGGGCGGATGTTGCGGCCGTTGAGCGCCAGTTCGCCCGGCTGGCTCACCTCGACGTTGGTTGCGTGGGCGTGCTCCGCTAGCCCGTGGGACGGAACTCGCCACAGCTTGCGTTGACTAGCTAGGCCGAACGCGAAAAAGTTCGGCAACCGACGCCTTTCGGAGCATCCCCGGCGGCCACGAGATCGGCGCTCTGGTCGCTAGCCGCCATCCGCGTGCACCGGTGGGAGGTTGCAAAATAAACCAACAGATGTTCTTTTCTCAGCGCGATCGAGACGACGTGTTCTTCCAGGCCGGGCCGTCCTCGCCGCCTGACCCACCCGCGGGAGCATCCGATGAGCCACACTTTGGGTCGTTTCACCGGTCTCACGCTGCCGACGATCGTTCGAGGCGAGGGTTCCTACCTGATTGCCGCCGATGGGACGCGCTACCTCGACGCCTGCGGCGGCGCCGCCGTGTCGTGCCTCGGCCACCACGAGCCCCGGGTCAACCGAGCGATCATGGAGCAGCTGGCCAAGTTCGAGTTCGCGTCCACGGTCTTCTTTACCAGTGAGGCCGCCGAGCGGCTGGCCGACGATTTGGTGCAGGATGCGCCGGCGGGACTCACCAAGGTGTTTTTCGGAAGCGGCGGGTCCGAGCAGATCGACGGCACCCTCAAACTGGCCCGGCAGTATTGGCTCGCTCGGGACGAGCCGGAACGCACCCGATTCATCTCGCGCCGACAGAGCTTCCACGGCAACACGCTCGGAGCCCTCGGCGTCAGCGGGCACGTCCAGCGCCGAGCCCCGTATCTGCCGCTGATCATCGACGCCGAAAAGATTGCTCCCTGCTACGCCTACCGGGGCCGCGCTGCCGCTGAAACCGAGGAGGCCTACGGCCTCCGGGTTGCGGATGAGCTCGAAGACGCGCTCCAGCGGCTCGGCCCGAAGACGGTCATCGGCTTCATTGCTGAAACGGTGGTGGGGGCCACCCTCGGGGGCGTTGCGGCCGTTCCGGGGTACTTCCGGCGGATTCGCGAGATCTGTGATCGCCATGGGATCCTGTTGATTCTCGATGAGGTCATGTCGGGCATGGGGCGGACCGGGGTCCGGTACGCCTGTGAACGGGAACAGGTAGCGCCGGACATGCTGGTTATGGGGAAGGGGCTGGGTGCCGGTTTCCAACCGATCAGCGCCACCCTGGTCGCCGAGCATATCCACCAAGCCATTGCCGCCGCCCACCCGATGGTGGTCCACGGACATACCTATCAGGCCCACCCCGTGGCCTGCGCCGCCTCGTTGGCGGTTCAGCAGGTCATTCGGGAGGACGACCTGTTGGCCAACGTCCGTCGCCAGGGTGCCCTCCTCGGGCAGCGGCTGGCGAGCGCCTTGGGTCAGCACCCGAACGTCGGCGACATTCGGGGGCGGGGCCTGCTCTGGGGCATCGAGTTCGTCGAGGATCGGGCAAGCCAGCGGCCGTTTCCAGCGGCTCGGGCCGTGGGCTGGAATGTGTCGCGAGCCGGCCTCAACCACGGGGTGTTGCTGTATCCCGGATCCGGCACGGTCGATGGATCGCTCGGCGATCACATCTTCCTGGCGCCGCCGTACAATGTGACCGAAGCGGATATCGAGATTATGGTGGCAGGTGTGGTGGCCTCCGTTCACGCGACCCTTGGCCGCAGGACCCAACAGTGATTCGACCCACGCTGCTCTTCGTCGTCGGACTGACCCAAACCGCCGGCGCCCAAACCCTGATGCCGGCCGCCACCTACGAGCGGGCGGAGACGATGCTGGCCCAGAACGCCGATCCGCTGGTCCTCCGTGACAAGATCCGGCCCCAATGGATCGCCGGATCGGACCGGTTCTGGTACCGAGTCACCACGGAACGGGGCAGTGAGTTCGTGTGTGGATCCCGCCAGGCGGCTCCGCCGGCCGGCGTTCGATCACATCCGGTTGGCCGCGGCGCTGGCAGTGGCGGCCGACACTACCGTCGTCGCCGACTCACTGCCGTTTCAGACGCTTGAATGGCAAGAGGAAGGCAAGACCACCCGAATCCAGGTGGGGCTTCGGGGAAAACCATGGCGCTGTGACATCGGACGGTACCGTTGTGAGGCGGTCGCGCCGCCCGCTCCGATGGATCCGAACGAATTACCGTCGCCTAACGGGCAGTGGGCCCTTTACTCAAAAGACCATATTCTGGATTCGCAACACCGCCACCAACGACCGCCGGGCGTTGACCACCGACGGCGAATCGCGACACGACTACGCCAGCCGCCCCGAGTCCAACACGGGCTGGGTCACGGCACAGCGGGCCGGCCTGCCGGCGCCGCCGGTGGCGCGGTGGTCATCCGATTCGAAGCGGATTCTCACGCACCAACTCGATCAGCGCCGAGTCCCGGAAGTCCACTTGATCCAATCAGCGCACGAGAGCGGCCTTCGGCCCAAACTCTGGTCGTTCGCCTACCCGTTTCCCGGCGACACGGTGGCCCGGGCGGCGTGGTGGATCTTCGACGCTGAGTCCGGGCGGGCGACCCCCGTCGCCGCGCCACCGGTGGACGCGGCGCTGGCGGCGCCGTTGGAGATGGACGAGGCGTGGTGGGCGGATTCGGGGGGGACGACGGCCTATTACATTGAACACGAGCGCGGGATGAAGGCTTGGTGGCTCAAGGCCATTGATGCCGCCACCGGCCAGGTCCGCACGGTGGCCGAAGAACGGGGCCCGACCCTGACCGAGGCCACCCTCCACATCGGCACCAAGCCCAACGTCCACGTCACCCGAGACGGCAAAGAGGTCATTTGGTTCTCGGAGCGGGACGGCTTTGGCCACCTGTACCTCCTCGACGCGGCCACCGGCCAGTTCAAGCACCAGATTACCAAGGGCCCCTGGGTGATGCGCTGTTGGTTCGGGTCGATGATCGGGCCCGAAAGATTTGGTTTATCGGCTCGGGCCGGGAGCCGGGCCGAGATCCGTATCTCGCCCACCTCTATTCAGTGGGATTCGACGGCACCGGCCTCACGCTCCTGACCCCCGAGGACGCCCAACACGACTTAACGCTCGACGCCCCCGGCGAGTGGATTGTCGACCGAGTGAGCCGAACGGACCTAAGCCCCGTCACGGTGGTCCGGTCGCTCGATGGCAAGGCGGTTTTGCCGCTCGAACGAGCCGACCTGTCCCGGCTTCTGGCCACGGGGTGGCAGTGGCCGGAACGATTCACGGTCAAGGCCGCTGACGGCCAAACCGACCTCTACGGCATCATCTTCAAGCCGACGGGCTTCGATCCGGCCCGCACCTATCCGGTCATCGAAGAGATCTATCCGGGGCCCCAGGTCTTCATCGTTCCGAAGTCGTTCGAGGCCGGCGGCGATCTCCGGGCGTTAGTCGAGCTCGGTATGATCGGCGTCCAAGTTGACGGGCGGGGGACGGCGGCCCGGTCGAAGGCGTTCCACGACTACTCATACGGACGGCTCGAAACCGGGGGCGCCCTCGAAGATCACCTGGCGGCCTTCCGCCAGATCGCCGCCAGCCGTCCGTACCTGGACCTGAGCCGGGTCGGGATCTATGGCCACTCCGGCGGCGGCTTCGCGTCGACCCGGGCGATGTTCCTCCACCCGGAGTTCTACAAAGTGGCGGTCTCCTCGGCGGGTAATCACGATCAACGGGGCTACTTGTCGCTCTGGGGCGAGACCTACCAGGGGATGCCGCAGGGCGACAACTATGCGGCCCAAGCCAATCCCTCGATCGCCAAGAACCTCACGGGCAAGTTGATGCTGGTCTACGGCGACATGGACGACAACGTGCCGCCGGCCCTGACCCTTCAGGTTATCGACGCACTGACCAAAGCCAACAAGAGCTACGATGTGTTGATCGTACCGAATGGCTCACATGCGATGTCGGCCAACATGTACTTTCGGCGCCGGCGGTGGGACTATTTCACCGAACATCTGATCGGCGTTACCCCGCCCGACAACTACCTGATCAAGACGGGGAGCGAGTACCCGGGGGTCAGCGGCACCACGCCGTGAGTTCACTCAGGGGCAGCGACATCCAACACTTTGACATAGGTCGTTGCGAACTGATCCGGGTCGTTGCCAAGGGTCAGACCAAAGGCGGCGGCGACCCGGTTTCCGGCCGTGCTCAGGCCAATGTAATCCCCGCCGCCAGCGAACTTTCGCTGGAGCGGGTCGTAGCGGCAGGGCGTGTCGTGCGCGAGGCCCATACAGACCTGGTCGACGCCGAACGAACGCGATCCCAAGAGCCGGTAGGGTGCAAACGTCTTGCCGCCATCGGTCGATCGATACAAGACGACATCAGTCCGCTGATCGGTTCGATAGGCCAGAACCCAAAAGCCGGTTGCGCCGGCCGCGATCGCGGGCTGCCCGACCATGCCTCTGCCCGAAAGAGTCGTGTCAACATCGACCGCGACCGACCAGCCCTCATCGCCGCGGGTCGTCGAGCATTTGGTTCGCAGGGCCGTTGAGTCGGTGCTTTCGGTCCAACATGCCATGACCGTTCCGTCCGGGGCGACGGCGACCGCGGGGCTATCAACCTTCACGCCGTGACGTTCGGTCGTAATGTTGGCGATCGCCGTGAACGATTGGCCGCCATCGTCAGAACGACGGTGCTGGATGACCTGGTTTTTGGTGTCGAACCAAACGAGATCAACTCGCCCCGTGGGCCGGGTTGCGACACTCGGCCAATAGGAGCCGGCGTACTGCACGACGACCGGTACCCCGGTGGTGTTGATGGCACCGCCGACGCGAGCGGTCGTCATCGCAATAGTCGTTGGCCCACCCGTGCCGCTTTCGGACCAGACCGCGTACACGTTGCCGCGGTGCGGGCTGGTCGGGCTATTGTCGATGGTCAACCAGGTTTTGTCCGCGTGCCGATCGGGCAGGCTCGAAATCCGCTGGGGAACCCCCAACTCGCCGGACTGGGGATCGCCAACCGACAAGGCAATCCCACCGCCACGGGCCTCTTCTTCGTTCCCACTTACCGGGCGGCCGAGCAGACCGGCGGCAACACTCGCGCCTTTGAGCAGCAGGTAAAGGATGACTGGATCCTTGGGAAAGTGCCGGTCGCCGAACATGGCGATCAGATGATCCCGACCTTGCTCGTCAAAGCCGATCACCACGTCCGCCGCGAAATTGTTCTGAAACGCAACCGCTCTCACCGTGGCACCTTGCCACGACTGGCCGCCGTCACGCGAGGTCCAGCGATAGATGTTCCGGCCACCGCGCCCAAACCGGTCGCCGTACATCGCGGCGACGGAGAGGTGTTCCGGATCATTCGGATCGATGGCGATGTGAGGCTCGAAGCTCTCTCTTCCTGGCCCAACGGGAATGGGAGGGACGGCGTCCCCGCGGCACCGAGGTCCGTTCCAGGGGTCACAAACGCCGGGGGCGCGTCAATGGAGAGGTACCCGTACACGCCGCCAAAGGCTAAGGCGACGGCACCGAGAAGGATTCCGAGCCATTTGATGGTTTTTCGAATCCGGTTCATTATGGTATGCCGGTTGCAGTCACCGGTCGCTACGTCAATCGTCGATTCTATGACTTAGGGCCGAAGCTTCATTGGCAAGTCGATCCAAGATGCTCTGCCCTTCTGCCGGTGGATCGAGAGGACCGGATTGCCCTCCGCCGGCACCCGGGCAAACGCCGCCTCGTCGTGGCCGGCGATGGCAACTCGAAGCCGGGATCCCGCTTTGACCCGAACCGACACACTGAGCAAGGCGAACGACACCGTGGTCGCGACGCCCGGCACCATCGGCTCGGCGTCGACTGACGTAAACGAGTGCACCGGTCCGAACTCATGATAGGGCGGCGGCTCGGTCGATAGCTTTCGGTGACGAGCCCGGAGCAGGCCCTCCGTCAGGTACGTCACCCGGCCATCGGGGGCAACCGCCTCGAGATAGGCAATCAACAACCCGTCGGTCGCCGTCGAGCTGACCTCCAGGTTGACCACCGGCGTTCCGGTAATCTCGATGTCGGTGGCGATCGGCGTTCCGGTGTAGACCAAGAGCTTCCGGTCGGCCTCGGCTCGATCGGGATAGATCGCATCAAACCCGCCGAGCTGGGCATGCCAGCGGGTCGGTTTACCGGTGGTGGTCGTGAAGTCAACCGGATAGACGTCAGCGGCTGAATCCGCGGTCGGTGGCTCCGGGGTGAGGGCCTGGTCGCCGGCGAAGTACCACCGGGTCGTTTGCATGTCGGCGGGCGGCCACACTGTGGTGGTCTTCCAGGTGCCGTCGTTCATGGTGTAGTAGCGAATCAGCCGGCCCACCGCCGGCGTCCCGTCGCCCTTGAGGTAGGTGTCAAAGAACTCGAGCATCGCCTGCCATTGCTCGGCCGAGGTCGGGATCGGCGGAAGGTCGGTCGGGGCGAACGGATCGGTGTTCCGGCCCCCGCCGTGGCTCCAGGCCCCGATTTCAATCCGCATCGGATTGGTCTGGGTAAAGAACCGGCCCAGCCCCGGGTTCACGGTGCCACCGTCAAACCAACCGAGCCGAATCAGCATCGCGACCTGGTTGGCTTCGGCAGCCGCCCTGATCTGGGGTGCGTACGGTGGGACCATTTTCATCGGTCGGCCATCCGGAAGCGCCGAATCTCGTGGCGACCCCATCGATGCCACAAACTCAGCGACATCATAGTTCCCCCGGTGCTCAGCCACCGCGGCGACGAGCAGGGCGGCCCCGGAGTCGCCATCGACCGGCTTGATGCCCTTCACCACCAGCCGTTGGAGAAAGCAGGACAGCCTCGAGGCCTCGGCGGGACAGAGTTCGTTCCGGTCGAGCGCGTTGTTCCCGCCGCCCCAGGCCTCGATAAAGGGCTTTCCGAAGGCGCCCCCGTACATCGATTGGGTAAAGCTGGGGTCGTAGTCATCAAAGAGGGGCGCCACGGCCTTGACCGCCGGCCGCCCGGTGGCCGCGAGCAGCTCGGCCGTGTTGCCGTCGTACGACGTGCCCCAGCCGCCGACCCGCCCATTGGACCACGGCTGAGTCACGATCCAATCGACGATGTCGCCCATATCGGCCACTTCGTCGGGCGACCATTCGGCCGGCCTGGTTCCGAATGAGGCGCCGCTGCCGCGGGCATCGACCTGGACGACCACGTAGCCGTTCTGGGTCAGGCGGTCGACTTCGCGATCGATCCAAGGGAGCTTGCCGATCGCGGCCATTGCCCGGCCCAGGATCCCATACTCCATGGTCCGGACGTAGCGGGTACTGGAGATCAACGTCGGAATCTTAAGTTCGGTGGAAAGGCCGGCCGGGAACCAGAGGTCGACGGCAATCCGCACCCCATCTCGCATGACGAGATGCCGGGCCTGATTCCGCTTGAATCCGGCTGGCGTCGTGGCTGAGCCAGGGCCGCCGGCAAGGAGGCCGACCGCCGCCACGAGGAGTGCCGCGGCGGCAGCGAGCGTCAGCAGCCCGAGCAGCGTGCGGCTGAGGTACCAACTGAGGGTACGAGTTGCGTTGCGGGCGGCTGGCATCCGAATCCTTGCGGGGCTACACTTGCCAACCATAACCCAACGCTTGTTGGGTTCGCAAGTCGGCCATACATTGTCCCTGAGAGCTGCCGCAACGACTCATGGCGAACGGCGAGGACGCGAGAACGATGAACAGGGTCATTGAACCAGACGGCACCACCGAGGGCCGGGGTTTTGTCGGAAGGCATCCGGTGGCTTGTTTTTTC
>JAYVJS010000505.1:0-4583 GCA_043769075.1 Gemmatimonadota bacterium
GGCGGCCACCGCCGACGGCGCCGCCCGCATCGCCTCCAACGGCACCACCCGGAGATAGGCCGCGTTGACCACCAGGTATAACAGCGTCAACGTGGCAACCCCAATCCCGAGGCCCCGCGGAAAGTCCCGCCCCGGATTGCGGACCTCCCCAGCGACATGCGACACGTCGATCCAACCGTCATAGGTAAACAACACCGCCGCGATCCCAAGACCGGTAAACCGGGCAAAGCCAACCAAACCCCCGATCGACCGCCCCGCCACTGACTCGGCCACCGCGCTGGCCGGTGCCGCCAGGACCAGCCCACCAAAAATCAGGGCCCCAATGCCGAGCACCTTGACCACCGTCAGGAGAATCTGGGTCCGGCCACCCCATTCCACGCCCGCCAGGTTCACGACGGCGAAGAAGGCGATGGCCGCTGCCCCCCACCCCACCGGCGAGACCCCGCCCAAGCCACCGCCGGCTCGATGGACAAACTCCCCGAACACGATCGCGATGCCCGCGATGGCCCCGGGCCCGCTGACCCACAACTCCAACCACACCTGCACGAAGGCCCACAGTGGACCGAACCCTTCGCGAATGATGTGATAGCTCGCTCCGGCCTGCGGCAGGGCAACGCACAATTCCGCCAACGTCAGCGCTCCGCAGAGCGTGATGAGGCCCGAGAGAGCCCAGATGAAATGAACCTGCCAAGGGCGCTCGGCGACGGCCGCGAGCTCGCCCGGCGTGAAAAACACGCCCGAGCCGAGCATGTTGCCCATCACGATGGCCGCCACTGCCGCCAACCCCAGCTGGCGTTTGAATCCCGGCGCGGCGGTCAAGACCGGAGCGCCCGAGCTAACGCCGTCACTTGTGATCGAACTACTCGATCGGTGGCCGATCGCCCGCTCCGGAGCGAGGTCCCCACGATGTACCCGTCGGCCAGTGGACCGAGCTCCGCGACATTCGCCAGGGACAGGCCACTCCCGATCAACACCGGCAGCCCCCCTGCGCGCGCCGCCACGAGATCAGCCGACGACGGTCCGATCCCGGTTTCCGTTCCGGTAACAATCACCCCATCGGCCCCGGCGGCGGCCGCCTCGCGAGCCGATTGCTCCATTGGCTTCGGGCCATCGACGGGTCTGCTGTACTTCACTTGGAGGTCGCTCAACAGCAACACCGACTCGGCCCCAATGTGCCTTCGGTAGGCCAGCACCGCCGCCGGCTCCGGCTCGATGATCCCGAGCTTGCTCCGAACCCGATCGACAAAGAAGTCCAGCCGGATGAACCGGGCGTCAGCCGCCGCCGCGACCGCCAACGAGGCTCGCCAGTCATTCAGAAGGACCTCGATCCCGACCGGCACCCGCGCCCGGCTCACGACTTCGCGGGTGATGCGGGTCATCGTGGCCACGATCTCTGCCCCGCCCACCAGTGTGTGAGGCTGATCGAAGTCATTTTCGACCAACACACCGTCGACCCCGCCTTCCTCCAATGCGGCCAGGTCGGCGAGCGCGGCATCGACCAGCCCCTCGATTGACCTGAACGCCGGATACCCCGGGAGGGGTGGCAACGCGATCATCCCAATCAGGGGTCTCGCCTGAGGGAAAAGTTCGCTGAAACGGTTCATCATTGCCGTTCTATTCTCCGGTAGCCCCAACATGGCGAATGGCCCTGCTGGCCTGCTCCGCCCCAATCGCAAGTGCCGTCGTAACATCACCGGCCCTGAAGAACTCAATCGCAAACGCCGCCTGGAACGCGTCGCCACAACCGGTCGTATCGATTCGCTCTGCCAACGGGACCCGAGCCGCGGGCATTCGATACCACTGCCCCCCAGCCAACGCACTGCTCCCATTCGCGCCATGGGTCACCACGATGACCGTTGGGGACCCGTGCGCGAGTACAGCCAGTCGTTCGCCCACCGCCGCCGCGCCGCTGAGGAAGATTAGATCCGCCCGGCCGAGCATCGGCCTGACGCCCGCCAAGTCCGAGCCGAGGTCGGCACCGTCGAGCAAATCAACGACCCGTTTGGCCCTCGGCCCGGCGGCCTCTATCGCCGGCCAGAACAGGTGCTCGATTTGTCGAAAGAACGGTACCGCCACGAGGTCAAAGGTTCGAATGAAGGCGAGGTCGGGAGCCTCAAGTCGAAAATCGGCGAGGACACCGGGATCATAGCCCCCGACCGGAAAGATCCGTTCGCCGCCGGCCTCGAGCTGAACGAGTTGGCTAGCGGTCGGGCCCGTCTTCACATGGAGTGCCGTCGTGTCGACGCCTTCTCGGCCGAGCTTGTCGCGGATCCTATCGGCGCCAAGGTCGGTACCGACACACGACACCAAGGCGGCGACGTCCGCCCCGCTCCGCCGGCTATTGACCGCAAAATTGAGAGAGATCCCCCCGACCGTTTCCAGCCCGAGACTGGGGTAACGATCGCGAGTGCACTCGCCGACGGCGACAATTCTCATGGACGCAGAACATAGCCCGCTCGGCGCTGGACAACAGAGTGAGGGTGTCCTCAAGCCAGGACACTTTGATAGCTCGCTGCCCGAGCGCCAGAGTCGAACCGCTACGCTGACAACAGGTTACCCGGCCGCCGATCAATGGCACAACACCTGCCAAAAGACCATTCATCCCCTACCCGAGTTTCATCATGAAGTACTGGGCCAGTTGCCTCCTCCTCCTTGCCGGATGCGAGCCAAACGATTTCGGCGGCGTCGGCATCCAACTCGATTCCCCCACCCATTTGCGCTACGATGTCGAACCCAGCGGGACCCCAGGCAAACCAGCCGGAGTCGTCCTCCGCTGGGACGGGACCTCCGATCCGGATGTCGACGGGTGGAATGTGTACGCCCGCAACGCGACCGGCGACCAGTGGCAATTCAGTGGCTCGACGACCTCGAACAGCTTCCACGACAACGGCCAACCCGAGCTCCAATACTACGTCACCGCCTACGGGCGGAACGACGCAGAAAGCGGCGGCAGCAACGTCGTGACCGTCGACGAGCGACTCGCGCTGGCCAAGCCTAACACGCTGGCCAGCGTCACCTTGAACAGCGCCGTCGCCCTGATCTGGTCCGACAACAGCTATCAGTCCTCACCCCAGGCGTTTTCCTACTATCGAGTGTACGGCGCAAGCTATGACCTCGACGCCAACCGGTGCGCCACCGCGTGGCAGCTCGAAGGCACCACGGTGGCCCCGGAGTTTCGGGTCGCCTCCCTTGCCAATGGGGTACCCCGGTGCTTTGCCGTCTCGGCCATTTCGGTCGAGGGCTTTGAGAGCCTGTGGTCGCCAATTCAGTCCGATACCCCACGGCCTGACGCCCGCAATGTGGTCTTGAGCACGAGGCAGTCGGCCGATCCAACCGCCGGGTTTCGATTCTGGCGAGACCAGAACGCCAACGGCAAGGCCGAATCGGGTGAACTCGGCCGGATCGGAGCCGGGAGCCAGAACGATGTCGACTTCTCGGTCGAACGCGACGGCGCAGGCAAGATCTTTCTCACCCCGGTCCGGACCGGCACCACGATCGCCCTCTACGGCAATCGCCCGATCGGCGACTTGAGTGAGATCGACCAAGCACCGACGACCGGTTATGCCCGCGGCGGCCTCGAAGCCGTTCCCGGGTGGGGGTACGTCTTTCAGATGAACGCCGCCGACGCGTTCTTTCGGTACGGTGCGGTCCGGGTGAGTCACGTTGGTCGCGACCTGATCATCCTCGACTGGTCGTTTCAAACCGACCCAGGTAACCCAGAACTGAGTCGGGGCGTGGCGCCGTAACCTTGGGGCCGTAGGGGTCGGGTGGGTAGGTTCCACCCGACTCCAACCGGCGCCCCGACGATGCCTGAACGTCCATTGACTGAGCTGCGGATCCTCCGAGTTTACGGTTTGATCACTACCCTGCTCCTCGCCGTGTTCTCCCTGAGCGCCTTTCAGCAGACCCAGAAAGCCAAGTTCACCGAGATCGACGTCGAGCGAATCAACATCGTCGAGCCCGACGGTCACTACCGGATGGTCCTTTCGAACCGCCCCCGTTCGATCGGCCCGATCGCCTACGGGAAGCCTTTCGGCTACCCCGGCGGCAGCCGGCCAGGAATCATCTTCTTCAATGATGAGGGCACCGAGAACGGAGGCTTGACGTTCGACGGCAAGACCGAGAAGGGCAAATTCACGTCGGGTGTACACATGTCGTTCGACCAGTACAACCAGGACCAGGTCGTGGTCCTGCAATACAACGACGACAACGGCACTCGCCGCACCGGACTCACCTTCGCCGACCGGGCCGATGTCCCGATCATGGACCTGTTGGCCCAGCGCGACTCGATCGACAAGCTTCCCGACGGCGCCGCCAAGACCGAAGCCCGAGCTAAGCTCATGGGCCCTCGGAACGGCGTTCCGCTGTACGCGGAGCGGGTGTACGTCGGACGCAACCGGGCCAAGGCCGCGGTGATAAACCTCTCGGACCCGAACGGGAAACCGAGAATTCGCCTCCAAGTCGACTCTCTGGGCTCCGCCAGCCTCGAGTTCCTCGATGCCGCCGGCGCCATTACCAGCCGGCTACCGAACTAGCGGCTTGGGACGGTTTCCGTCCGCTCGGACACCTGAGCCGAAAGAAAG